>NZ_CP100462.1:300000-437029 GCF_024228675.1 Salinigranum marinum
CGAGTTCATCGGCTCGGAATCCCGGTACTCACGGGTCGGCGGGTTCATCGTGATCACAATTCGCGTCGACGGATGGGGTTCGACCAACTCGCCGTGAGCCTTCACGAGGAGCTTTCCCTCGTTGAGCAAGCGATGAAGCGACATCGCGGCGCCGGCTCGCATCACGGGGAATTCGTTGAGCACCAGCACCGACCCATTCAGCAGCGCTTGCTTGGCCGGGCCGTTCCGAGGCGCGATCAACCCGTCTTCAGTGGGCGTGAGCGGTCCGAAGAGGTCCTCCGTGTGGGTTGCCTCGTCACAGTCCACCGAGACGTAACCACGGTTCGTCCGGTGACACAGGTACTTAACGAGGTAGTTCTTCCCGGAGCCGCGTGGGCCAACCAAACGGACCGGAACCAGCCCACGGGCCAGTTTCTTCGCAAGCAGTTCACCTAGTGGAAGCTGGAGCCGCGGCTCCGTCGGAACCGCTGGTGGAACCACTTCCCCCGACACATCGACTGGCAGGGCATCGTCACCCGCCTCGGGATGGGTCGCAGCCTTCGGGACGTCAGGGTGATCGGGTTCGTCGAGGACGTGCAACCCGGTCGGCACCGGGTCCTGTTCGTTCCGTCCGATGTCCGAGACGTACTGGGCCTCGACAGCGTCCGGCTCGAGCCCCTCGGATCGATAACGGGGTTCGCCGACAGGTTCGGTGGCGGTGGTGATGTCGAGGATCCTGGCCGTCCCTCGGCCCGTCGTCGCGTCAACCCGACGACCGTATCGGACGTCAGCACTCCTGGCAAGCCACACGCCAACCGGGACGTGCCGGGGTGCCGCCTGGATGATGGCCTCCGCGCGGCTCTCGGTCAGTGTCCCGGTTAACCCGGCGAGGTCGTTGACGTCGGCGTCCGCGAGATCGGTGAACGTCGCGTAGCCGGCGTCACGGAGCGCGGTCGCGATGCTCTCGGTGACGACCTCGAGAGCCTGAAAGTCAGCAGTACCCGTCGCGTCAGCAGGGCCGCCGAAGGCCTCGGTGATCACAGCCGGCTCCGGTCCCTGTGGCGAAACCCCGACGATGGTCGTACTCCCACGGGACCCCCTGTCGAGACTGAAAATCCCCTCGGCAGCACCAGCATTGATGAGGTCGGCGGCTTCCTGGTCGCCGATGTCGACGTAGTCGCTGACCCGGAAGGTGACCCGTTCGAGCGGGACACTACCCCTCTCGCGCTTGAGCAGGCGATGGACGAGGTGCGACAGGACCAGGAGCGGTTCGGGGCGATCGACATCTGGATCTGGATCGGATGTAGACATGAATATGAGACGGAACCTGCGTGGGAATCCCGCCACCCGATTGTGGGTCGATAAATCAGCGGCGGACTGAGAATCCAGACAGAACACTCGATGAGGACCGCCCGGTCGACCTGAGTGGTTATGATGCGAGACGCGTTAGTAGCGCACAGAGGACACCAACGACTCATGGCTGGAACTGGGTCACAATCGAATTCGGATGGGACGATGCCGGAGATTGTGAAGACGGACGATATCCTGGGCGGAGACTCCCGAATCGAAGGGCACCGCATCGGCGTATATCACGTCTACCAGCGCTACGTCGACGGAGACGACACGCCGGAGGAGATCGCCACAAGTTACGATATCTCAGTCGTTGAGGTCCATGCCGCGCTCGCATACGCGTTCAGCCACCCCGAGGAGATGCGCGCCATTGAGGCTCGAAACCAGCCGATGTACGAAGAAAAGGCGGCGAACCGGCTCGTTCCTGACGAGACTGACTGAGAGTTCTCATCTAGAGCGGTAACTCAGCCCTCAAGCAGGGTTCCTTCCCGAGTTGAGCGGCTTGAGTGAGTCTGCACGATAGGCAGTCCGCCACAGTTTGAGCACTGCACGAGCCACTAGAAGGTCGGGTGACTGTTGGATACAGGACTCCTCGACATCGTTTGGGTCGGACGATGCATCTGGCGGCGGGTGGTAGTGCGCTAGTCCGGTGACGTGAACATAGTCGCCACCGTGAGGGTGTTTTCCCCAGCGGAGGTTGACGTTCAGCGTGTCCGTATAGTGGAATTTGTAGTCGTCTTGGACCGTCCACTGGATATCAAGGCGACAGGAGTCGGCACCACAGAGACCGTCGTCAAACCGTACTTCGAGCGTGGTGGGATTGAGAAAATCGTCTAACGTCGCCGTTGCAAGGGGTTCCTCGTCGTTGAAAATGTCACGGATGACGAGGAGTGCGGGTCTGTCGATGGCACCTCGAAGCGAGTGACGTTCACCCGAGTCACGGGGTCCGTTCATACGCTACGGTGTGGAGGTGTTCTCTTCGAGATGCGACGAGTCTCCGCCGACGAACCGTTCTGCGTTCGCGATAGAGAGCGCGGCGTTGGCGAACGCGAGGTTGCGCCGCGTTGTCTGCCACTCTTGGAGTGTGTCTGAGTCGATCTCGCGTTCGTGCTCCGACGCTTCAGAGAGGGTTTGGTTCGTTTGCTCGACCATCAGTTCCTCAGGCGATTCGACGCCGTACTCCGTCTGGAACTCACTGATGGTCTCACGCATGGCAGCGATACGGTTCACGAGTTCATCGACAGAGACGTGAGAGAGAATGTCCGCCGCCTGTTCCATGACGAGCGACTCCGGCGATCGACGATAGTACGTCCCGCCATGGTCTCCCGTCGACGTGGCGACGAACCCCTCCTCGGCGAGTGCCGTGAGATGTTTCCGAGCAGTCTTCGGTGACGTGCGTGCATCCGCTGCGACCGTCTCGGCCGAGCGTGGGGTATACTCGCGGCTAATGACTTCACGGACACGTTCATACGGCGTCGTCTCGGCCTCCCATTCCTCGCCGACTGCCTCGTTAACATCGTCGAATGTTCCGGGAGCGGCGGAGTCTGTCATATATCCGACCACGATTTGGAGTAGTATAGACTTTTGGCACGGTAATATACTACTTATCTCTCGCGAAGTAGCTGAAGTGAACGCGGATAGGTGTGAAGACCTACAGAGATTGTACTGCACGGCTCAGTCGAGGTCATCTAGGCGACGTTGAATCCGGTTATGGAGTTGCTGGGCTTGCCCGTCGGAGAGATCTGCTTCCGTATCGACCTCGATGCCCGGAACGTCGACGATGTCTTCCAGCACATCAGTCAGCCGTGGGAGAAAGTCGACGGGCAAAGCTGGGGGAATCCGTAGTGACAGCTCCCGATTGAGCACCCCATACGCCAGCCGGAACTTCCCACAGTCGACCCGAGCCGCCTCGGCGATCTCGTCGAGAAAGCGGGGCAGTCGGCGGCGGCGACACGCCGCGTACACCGCGGCGCTCGCCATCGATTCGAGGGACCGACCGCGAATCAGATCTGCCGACTGTGCCTCGCGAAACAGCTGACCAGCCTCCGCCTGTATGCTCTCGCCCACGCCCAGCGCCCCACCAATCCGACGGATCTCACCGAGACCATGCGCGAGGTTCTGGTCGGCCTTGCTCTCGAAGCGAGCCCGTCGGTTCCACCGGCGGAGTCGACGCAGGCGGGCCCGGGTCGCAGCCGGGAGTTCGCGACCGTGGCCGTCTCGGAATTGGCCTATCTCGGCAGAGACTCCCCAGTCGTGACGCATAGGGGGTCACTGGGCCGCCGACTCGACGCCGCTCTGCTTCGTCGTAGGGCGTCCACTCCGGGCCGTGGTCCAAGCCGGCATCCTCCACAATCAGACCGCAGTCGGGACAGTACGTCTCGGTGTCGTCGCTGACGAGCTGTACACCGTCACATTCTGGACAGCAGTCAGACGTGTTCGCCGGCGTTTCGTCGACGGCGTCGACGTGATGACGGGAATCGGTACACTGGTCGGTCGAGACAGTCGCGTAGCTGGGCGAATTGAGGGACATCTGGGAAAACAGCCCGGTGAGGGCCGAGGATTGGTCGTCAGTCAGTTAGTCGGGAGCGTGGTCGACGAGATCTGGCGGGAACGGTGGGTCGAACGTATCGTGGAAGGCGAGACAGACCCGGTCCTGCCAGGCAGCGTATTCGTCTGGCGGTGTCTGCTCGAATCGCTTCACGCCGATGCCGGACTCACGAGCGAAGGCCTCGAGATCGATCGCCTCGATGCTCGTAATGGCCCCCGGCGATGGTGTCGGCGTGGCTGCTGCTAGCGGTCGCTCGATCCAGCCGTCGAAACAGCCGTCGGTCGAACTAATCACCACGACACCGTCGGTCGCACCGACAAACAGCCGCGTAGTGATCCGGGCGAGGTTGCGATACAACCCGGGCGGGATGACGAGCACCAACTGGTCGGTATCGATTGTCTCGACCCGACCGTGCTCGATGACGCGCCCGTCGACCCGCCAGCGCTGGTGGTCGTCAAGCCAGCCACCGGTCTGGAGTCGGCCAACAGCGGTCTCCAGACACGCGAGGGTTCGGTACCGGATGTAGCCGGTCACTGTCGCATAGAAGCTCACTGCATCCTCCAAGAGTACTCCCGAGTGCCGCGGCTTACGCGCCCCTCGAACGAGGCAGGTCGGCTAGCCGAGCTGCGACTCGCCGTCGGCCGTTTAGTAGTGGACATCAGCGGGCACCACCCAGAGCGAATCGGTGTCTCGGTCCTCGACGTAGCGGTCGACCGCACTCCGGGAACGGAGCCCGGCACCGTGCTCGTCGTAGATCCAGACTGACGGCCCAGCGAACTGTCCGATAGCAGTCGTACCGGGCGAGGTCGACATCGTCCATCACCTCGGCCGGATCGAGCCTGTTGAGTTTCTCATGAAGCGTCCCAACAGTTTCGACGAACCACGTCGTCTGTGCCTCGATCGCATCGTCCAGCAGTTGTTCACCGGTCTCGGACGACAGCCGATAAGCGGAATCGAGCCCGCCATAGCGTGGGTGGTCGCGATACCGGGCGGTCGATTCGTCGAGCGTCTTGTAGTAGTCGAAGGCAGTACTCGCACCCTCACTGATCCCGATCAGTCGGTCGAGGGCGAGTCGAGCGACGCCGACCGCCTCGGTCGCGTCGGTTGCAGGGACGAGTACGCGTATGAGCATGTGCATGGTCGCCGTTCCTCGCCCCCCTTCGGGGCAAATAAACCGGAGCCCTCAGGAGAGGCGGTCGATCTGCACGGAGAGATACCCCTTGAGATCAGCCACTGTGGACTCGGAGACTGTCGACGCGCCGAAGTCGCTCCGAGATCCATGCCGAAGCTCGTCGCTCTCGAGGATCTCGACGCCACGTTCGAGTTGTGCGCGGAGCGCATCCGTATCCCCTCGGTGGAGATGTGGCGTCACCGCATCGAGATCGATCTCCTCGGCAATGGCGAGGACGTCACGGAGGTCGGTTTCGCGACCGCTGTGAAGTTTGGCAGCGACGAGGACTGCTCCATCGACCACGCGAGCGGTGGTCGTCGCGGTGCCACCGCTAATCTCCTGCTGAGCGCTGTGCTTGTGGAGATAGTCGAACGACCACTGCGCCTCTGTCTGTCGGCACCCGAGGCCGTTTACAAGGAGGTCAAACCCGATCGGTTGCTGTGGAGACAGTCGCTTCTCGTATTCGACCACTTCCGTATCGTAGACCCACTTCTTCGCGTGGCTATCGGTTTCCTCGAAGTCACGGGTTTCGAGGAACTCGACGAGCGCGTCTTTCTCCTCGGGCAGGACGACGATATCGAGATCCGTCGAGAACCGCGTGTTAAATGCTGAAACCGCGTAGCCACCGACGAGGACGTATTCGAGGTCGCTCTCGTTGAGTTCTTCGAGGAGTTCGATCAACGCGGTACTGCGGTCGTCGAAGCTCACGAGTGAACCCGCTCCGACTCGCGGTAGGCCACGTCGAGATCGAGGTCGTCGTACATGCGATCGAGCATCGACAGCGCCGACTTGAATCGCGAACTCGGGTGTCCGCTGTCGCTCCACAAATTCCACGTCAATCCACTCGGTAGGTTTGCTGAGGCGGTTGATTTCGGTCATAGAACATTCGAACTTCGACCGCCTCGTTCCTAACTTAACACGGCCGTCGCCCGAGCGTGTGGCTGATTGCGAGCGAGAATCGCCCGGAGGGTACGTCCCCCGTCCATCGGAAAGCCGGGGAGGAGATTGAACGCAGCGAGCACGATATTGAGAACGGTGAGATAGCCGAAGACGAAGCGGACGGGGTCCAGACTCGACGGTAGTGAGACGAACGCGACGTAGGAGCCAATACCGATGAGGACGCTCACGATTGGCCCGGCGATAGCAATCACCAGCTCGTGTCGCCAGTCTTCAGGGAATTCGGTGAAGCTCGCCACGCCGCCGAGCAACCAGAGGGTAATCGAATCGATCTCGTACCCGTACCGCAGTGCGACCAGCGAGGGGCCGAACTCGTGTAGGAGTACGCCGACAAAGAGTCCCAGAGCTGATGCCAGTGCAAGTATCCACGGGAGGTATCCGCTCGTCAGTTGCTCGGAGTCGATCGTTGCGGCAAATGTCTCGTTGATCACGAGCACCAATTCGGTGACGTCCCAGGCGATGAACGCAGCGAACAAGGGGAGGACGATCAGAAAGGTCCAGTTGAGCCTGATCGGGATCCCGAACGCCGAACCGATCCGAAACCCTCGCATACGTGAGTGATTGCGGTGGAATTGGTTAAAGAGCGTCTGTTGACAGAACGACCTGTGTCGGTGAGTTCGGGAATGTTGCTCTCGCCGCTTATCAAGGGTTCTGGTCAGGGATGCATCTATGACTATCTTGCCGAGTAGAGGACATCCCTACCTCTGGACAGCACCGAAACCATATCATCCGACGCTGAGTGGTCCTACTTCATGGGACCCCTCGGCTGGATTATTGGATCGACGGTTTTGATCAGCCTCCTCGCGTGGCTTGGGATCTTGACGCTCTTTCTGAATGACGAACTGTTGGATCAGATCCTACTGGTGCTCGTCGCGCTTGCCGCCGGTGGACTGATCGGGGGCGCATTCCTCCATCTCCTCCCTCGCGCCATTCAAGAGTACGGGACGACGGACACGCTGCCCCTGTTTCTGTCCCTAATCGTTGGCTTCTGTCTCTTCTATGTTCTCGAACAGTTCATTCACTGGCATCATCACCACACGGCAGTACAGGAGCACGAACCTGTGTCATATCTCGTGCTGATCTCGGATACGATTCATAACTTCATCGATGGGTTGGTCGTCGCCGGTGCGTTTCTCCTCGGTATTGACGTCGGCATTGTGACGGCAGCTGCGATCGCTCTCCACGAGATCCCTCAAGAGATCGGTGATTTCGGAGTGCTCGTCTACGGCGGATTCGACCGCATGCAGGCCCTCGTATTGAATTATCTGACGCAGGCTACCGTCATCCTCGGCGGAATCGTGGGGTACTATCTTGCCGGCGTTATCGAAGGAACGCCGGTACTGCTCCTTCCATTTGCAGCCGGGAATTTCATTTACATCGCCAGTTCCGACCTGATTCCCGAGATCAAAGAGGAGGAGGACGTTCGGAGAGCCGCCATCTATTTTATGATGTTCCTGACTGGTGTAGTGCTCATGCTGGGAATCAAGCTTTTCCGCCGAGGGGTCAGCTAACTGGCTGGGACCATTCGTTCAGGGGTGGCTGGATTTCCATCATATGAGATTGTGAGTTCGGTATTTTATCGACGGACGAGAAGAGAGTCACATGTCCGAGGGAATCATCGATACCGCCAGGCAGGTCGGGGGCGACCTGATCGTGATGGGAACGGAACGACGGTCGGAGGAGTACCGACGGATGCTCGGCAGTGTCAGCGAGCGCGTCGTCCGATTGAGTCCTGTCCCTGTTCACCTCGTCAAAGTCCACGCTGATAGCGACGCTGGAATCTCGATTCGAGAGGCGACGGCAACTGATGGTGACGCGATCCGGACGATCGCCAAGCGTTCGATGAACACGTCGCACAGTGCTTTTCTTACCGAGACGGAAATCGACGAGTCTATGCAGCTGACCTCTCGGACGTGTACTCGACGGTTCTGCAAACAGCGGTCATGCGAATCGAGCAGAACGTCAAAGGACTCTCCAAACTCAAGAATAATGGCTACGGTGTCGGCCAACTCAAGTGGAAGCCACCACGCGAGTTCCGCAGTTTCACCTACAGTCAGTCTGGCTTCAAGCTCGGCAAGAAGGGCGGTCAGACTGTGCTGTCTCTCTCGAAACTCGCGGACATCCCGATACGACTCCACCGCGCTATCCCCGACGACGCCAAACTCAAACAGGTCACACTCAAGAAGGAACCGACAGGCGAGTGGTTCGCCACCTTCGGGGTCCAAATGGACCATGAACCGCCCGCGAAACCCGAGAACCCCGAGAAGTGCGTCGGTATCGACGTGGGGATTCTCACGTACGCCCACGACACCGACGGCACGGCGGTTGGGTCGCTCGACCTCTCCGACGAGCGCGAACGCTTGGAGCGTGAGCAACGGAACTTTTCGCGGAAGCAACACGGGTCGAACAACTACGAGACGCAACGACGGTGCGTAGCGGAGTGTCACGCCGACCTCCGTCGAAAGCGCCGGGACTTCCTGCACAAGTTGTCGAACCACTACGCGAGAGAGTACGACCTCGTGGCGGTCGAAGAGCTGAACGTGAAGGGGGATGATGGAATCGCCATCGAACAGCCGCAAGACGGCATCTGCGGCGTGGCGAACGTTTCTCTCGGTGCTCGAATACAAGTGCAAGCGCGAGGGGACGCATTTCGTAGCGGTCAACCCGAGAGGGACGACCAAGGAGTGCGCGTCCTGCGGCGTCTCGACGGAGAAGCCGTTGTGGGTCCGTGAACACTCCTGTCCGGCCTGTGGGTTTGAGGCGGACAGGGACGCGAACGCGGCGTGGAACATTCTTTCTCGCGGCCTCGAAGACGTAGGAGTGGGATACCCCGAAGCAACGCCTGTGGTGACTGTGCTTCCTGTGGATACCTCGGTGTCTGCAAAGCGCGTCGTCGAAGCAGGAAGCCCCACCCTCAAGCAGTCTGCGTCAGCAGACGAGTAGGGTGGGGTAGTTCACACTGCAAGGCCTCTCCTACAAGCTCGGAATGCGTTGAGCGATCTCCAGTACTCGTAAGGGGAGACCGCGCGAACGAATACCATGCCCAAGTCCGAACCCTTCGAACGATACACCGAGCGATACGAAGGCTGGTTCGACACACACGAAGCCGCCTATCAGTCCGAAGTCGAGGCGCTCCAGCGACTAATTCCGCAGCCAGGCTTCGGGATCGAGATCGGTGTCGGAAGCGCTCGGTTCGCGGCCCCGCTCGGGATGCAAGTGGGGCTCGATCCTGCTGGCGACATGCTGGTTCGCGCTCGCGAGCGAGGGATCGACGTCGTCAAAGGCGTCGCCGAATCCCTCCCGTTTAGAAACGGGACATTCTGCGGTGTTGAATAGCGATCTAATCTGTCGATATCGCTGCTTTAGAAGGGTGAAGCCGAGGAATTCGATTCTGACTTATGGAAGTCGACCTCCTCGACTTCGTTGAACGGTGTCGTCACCTAGCCAAACAAGCTTTAGGAAAGCACGCGGGCGAGCCCGCCAGCGGCGGGTTCGCCCGCTGGATCCACGTCGTTCTACACTGCTTTTGGCTCGAAGAGGGCCATAGCTACCGTGAAACGCCGAATCGGCTGGAGTACATGGCTGAGATACGTGATGTACTCGGGCTTGATCGGGACGATCTGCCCGAGTTCAGCACGGTCTACAAGTCGTTCGATCGGTTCAAGATGTGGGTGTGGCGGGCGTTGCTGCGCGTTTCAGCGCAGCAACACCCGCACTCTGGGCACGCGGCTCTCGACAGCACATTTTTCGACCGACGCTCAGCCTCGTCGTACTACCGCCAACGATCCGGCAGCACCGTCCAGACACCATCCGTGTTCGGTTAAGACGTTGAATCGGGTGACTGCGCTCCACTGACGAAGCTATCGATGTAGACCGCGTGGGGAGAGAATGTGTTCAAGACGCTCTCCCCGAACCTCATACGACGGCGGCTCACTTCCCTGTTTCCAGCAGCGGTTATCGAAGACATCGCGCGCGAGCGCGATGTCGTCCAACGCCACCGGACAATCGACATCACGATGCTCGTCTGGACGCTCATCATGGGCTTCGCCGTCGACGGCGAAGCCCGCACTATCGCCGGGTTTCAGCGGGCTTACTCCGCAGCGACCAACCAGACTGTTGCCCGCTCCAGTTTTTACGACCGGTTCACACCAGCACTTGCGACACTGTTGAGCGACCTCCTCGAGCACGCTCTCGAGGAGGTCGCGGTTCCCCACACGATCGCTCCCCAGTTCGAGTTGTTTCGTGAGGTGTTGATCGCCGATGCAACCGTCTTCCGGTTGCATCGGCTCCTCAGCGAGTTTCCGGCGACTCACGCGGATCAGTCCGGCGCGAAGCTTCACCTCGTCCATAACGCGACGACACAGACGATCGAGCAGTTCCAGCTCACCGACGAATGCACCCACGAGAGCAGCCAGCTCCGCACGGGGAGCTGGCTGCGAGGCCGGTTGGTGCTGTTCGATCTCGGGTTCTACAATTTCCGTCGGTTCGCGTTGATCGAGGAAAACGGTGGGTTCTTCCTGACACGGCTGAAGTCGAACGCGAACCCGTTGATCGTCGGAGAACGGCGGAAATGGCGCGGGCGCGCCATTTCCTTGCCAGGACGTCGCCTCCAGGACGTCCTGAGTGACCTCACACGGGAGATAATCGATGTGACCGTGGAGATCTCGTTCAAGCGGCGAGCATACGCTGGGAAGGAGTCAACCGATTCGATGGAGGTTCGCGTCGTCGGTGTCCGCAACGAGGACACCGACGACTACCATCTGTACGTCACAAATCTCCCCGACGCGTTCACTCCGAGGCAGATCGCGGCCCTGTACGGGTTGCGGTGGGAAGTGGAGTTGCTGTTCCGGGAACTGAAGTCGCTGTATGGGCTGGAGAAGTTCCAGACGAGTGATCCAGCGATCGTCCACCTGTTGGTGGTGGCGGCTCTGCTGACACTGACGGTCAGCAGAGCCTTGCTCGGCGTGTTTCAAGAGCTGTTTCCAGAGACGGTGTTCCCCCGTGAGCGCTGGGCGAAGACCTTCCGGTCTTTCGCCCAGCTCATCCTCGAAGATCTGGCACAGTCGCTCGGACATCCACCGCCGAATCTGTCGGAGCTGATGTTTCGTGACGCCCGCCAACCAGAGAAATCGCGGCTCTTACTCAGCGAACGAGTGGCTGAGGCCTTCATGAGGCGATCCAATGCTTAACCGAACACCGATGCACCACAGTCCGGACACTGGCGCTCATCCATTGGTCTCAGCTCAGTATTGATACCAATTCATAAAAGGCCACATTCGGAATGTCACGCTTGGAAACACTGGGTGGGACCGAGCTTGGTCGACGTTTTTGAGTAGTCTGACGGACCCGGGAGTGCGAAATCCTCCGTGCCGATGGAACTGCAAGTCAGCTGTGACCGGATTGCACGGAGCTGTTTCTGAGATTGGAACAGTGGTCTGTGGTTGATACACTGGCCCTCCTATCACTACGGTATGACTCGGAGCCAACAGTTCGATACGGCAGAAGCTGGCGGCTGGTCACTAGCGAACCGTCTCTTCGGCGTCGGGTTTCGTCGTGAGACCTACGCGAACTTGGCGTATCTGCTCGCCCGGTTTCCGCTTGGCATCGCTTACTTCACGGTCTTGATAACCGGTCTTAGTCTGGGGGTGGGCCTGGTTCCGATGGTCGTCGGAATCCCGATACTGGCCGGTGTTCTCGCGCTTGGCGGCTGCATCGGGGTAGTCGAAGCGGAGCTCTTGACCCGACTCCGCGGGCGTGACGTGTCCGTCACCCTCGCCGACCCTCACGAACTGTCCATAACGGAGTATCTGAAAACCGTCGCAACCACCCCCCGCAACTACCTGCTTGTCGCGTTCGGGTTTGCGTCGTTTGTCGTCGGTATTCCATTGTTCGTTGCCATTACGGTCGTGTTTTCGATTGGGTTCACGCTCGCAGCCACACCCTTCCTCTACTGGATCCCTGGTGTCGAATACGAGTTCACAGGCCTCCGTGGTACCATTGAGATCGGGATGTTATCCGTCGACACCGGGTCTGTGGTCGGAGCCAGCATCAATACGCTTCCAGAGGCGCTGGCCGCGTCAGCGGTCGGTGTCGTCGTCTGTCTCGCAGGCCTGCACGCAGTCAACCTGAGCGCTTGGCTCCTCGCCGAGCTGACTGAGCGCCTACTCATGTTCCTGTCGGAGTGATCGTTCCCTGTCTTCATTTGGGACCGGTCTGTCGCCACACACGGCGGACTAACGTCATAGGTGCTCGACAGCTCGCTCGGCGAACACTCCGACGAGCGCGATGCTCCCGCCGATGACCGTGTAGAGCGCCAGGATCGCACTGATTCCGTAGCCTTGGAGATATCCGATGCTCGATAGCCAGAGCATCGCGAGAACGCCGCTCAGACCCCGGTGATGACCGGCGTCAGTTCCTCCGGTGAGGTGTTCACGTCCTCACAGACGAGTCGCCCGGGCAAAATAATTTGAGCACTCTACGTTCGTCAATCCTGATGCTGAAGCACCGTTTCGACAGCGTCATCCTGCAACCATACTCTAGCGGCCCCAATCGGAAGGACATACGCGACTAGAACGACAGGCCCCGATACTGTGTCGGGGAGGACAAACGCAGCTGTCAACACGACAACAGTGGTGGGTACAATCACGTACACGGCGATGATGACGAACGTAGCGACCGGTCGAAGGCCGAGTTCGAGTGCCTCTGCTGGCGATCGGTCTCGATACGAGTGATCGACGAGGAACTCGCGCCAGACGCGTAGTAGTTGTGAGACACAGATAGCGAGTATCACGAGGCCGGCCGTCGGAGAGAGCAACGACGATATGCTCCGATCCACGACTGATACAAACATAGCAACAAAAAACAAGAAGAAAACGGTGTACGCAAACATGTTATTCACGATCAGACCGATATTTCGCGGATATATCGGCGGGAGAATTGGAACCGGTTGCACTGGGCTCGTTTCTTCACGCCACTTGTCAGCGTTGTGATCTTCCACCGGCTGTGCTGCAAACAGTGCGGCGATCGCGAATAGAACAGCGACAACGACGATTTCACTCAGATAAATGAATATTAGCTCAACAACATCCCACTCGAGAAATAGGATCCCGATAGTAAGCAGTAGATGCATACCGATCGGCGAAAGGTAATCGGGAGGGATCCCAAGCCGTTCAGCTATCTCCGTTTCAGGCCTCCTCAACATAACTGCCCTGTCGTTCAGATAGCGACGCCGTACTGTTCATTTCGCTCGACGACGACGAACCCTTGAGCTTCGAGCGCTTCGTCCCGGTACCGTTTTGCAACGATCCGTTGAGGAATGCGCCGCAGGCCGAATCGCCGATCCGCCGTGTACTCGTACTTTACGACGGTCCCATCGCCCCGCTTGTCGACGGTGACGACGTACGTCGACCACGGCTGGCCGCCCACCGTGAGTTCCAACTCGATCCGACGGCCGCCCTCCGGCGTCCGATCCGTCCGTGTATCGACGGTCACCTCGACCGACCGCAAGCCGAACAGATACGAGAGCCGGTACGTGACCGTCCCGTCTCCAGTAAGGATCTCGTCAGTAATCCCCCATTGAAACACGAGGATCGGCGGTGTCGGTCCCGTGAACGACTCGGCGACGGATTCGGCGTCCTCGTCGGTTCGGAGACGGACGGTTCCGCGTGATTCGATAATCGGGGCCCGTGCGACGACGATCAGCAGTACCCCGACGACGACTGCGGGTACCAGCGATGTCGCAACGAACGTGCCGAGGAATCCAGCCGCGGCGAGCACGACGATCAGCGCACTCAGCGGTCGTTCACGTCTGAGATATCGCTTCGCAATGGCGAGTGCCTCCCGTGGCCGGTCGACGGGTCGTGTGGAGGGCATCGACAAATCATCAGTGTGGCGGTCAGTTAGTGGTGTTGGAAGCTTCTTCGCTGATTTGACCACCCGCATCGATCCGTGTGAATCCCCGGGCACTGACGAGTCGCGTCCACGGATGCCGGCGGAGAGCGCTACGCCGACTGGAATCGGCGTGAGACGTAGAGTAGAACAGCTCCGAACGTCGCAGTCACGACCGCCTCCGGAGTGACGACGGGCGGACAGAACTCCCCGGCCGTGCAAACCCGTAAACTGCCGACTATCTCGGTAACGATGAGAAACGCCCCACCGAGTAGCAGTATCGCCCGGGAGAGCCGGTCTAGATACGCTCGGAGTCGAGAGACGACGTCTGTACTCACACGATGTCGCTACACGGCTACGACACTTCAAGATTAGCGGCCGGTTGCACTCTCCGAGCAGCGACGACCACGCTGAAGTCGTCACGGCTCGTCACGGATGGGATCTGAGCAGTTCACCGGCACGTTCGGGGTCTGGAACGAACGCGATCGACGATCTCGGTTTCCGGGCGGACTCGCCGTCCCTGGAGTTGGAAATCCGATCGAAAAACACCGTTCCGGCGTCCAGCCAGAGCGGGCTACCGAACAGCCCGCGCTCGACCGAGACGTTCCGGACGCCGTCGTATGATACCGACCACTGTAGTCGTCCGAGGTATCGGTCGTACGCTACCAGCTTAGACTCGTAAAATTTGTACTCGACGGCTCTGTTGAAATCCTCAGAGAGTTACAGATTCCCCCGGTAGTCTGACTGGATGCAGACCCTCCCGAAGTCGCGGTTGCTCCGGTTTGTTGAGCAGGCGTATCACTTGGCTCGTCGAGCTGTCGATCGCTACTCTTCGAAGTTCTCGAAACGACGGTACACACTCCACCAGCACATCGTCCTGCTCTGTCTCAAGGTGCGGAAGAATACAACGTACCGAACCCTGCTTGACGAGCTGATCGAGATGCCTCGCATTCGGAGCGCCATCGACCTTGAGGAACTCCCGTCGCACTCAACGTTGTGTAAAGCGTTCAATCGACTCGATATGGCTGTCTGGCGTGTCCTCCTCAACCTCTCGATCACACTCCTCCCGACTAACGGTGTCGTCGGGATCGACGCCTCGGGATTTGACCATAGTCACGCTTCGAAGCACTACACGAAGCGAACGAAGTTGACGATTCAGCAGTTGAAAGTCACACTGCTGGCTCTGTTGAAATCCTCAGAGAGTTACATGTTCGTCCTGTAATTCCATGAGATGAAGACCCTCCCGAAGTCGCAGATTCTGCGTTTTACTGAGAAGGCGATCCATC
Organism: Salinigranum marinum; assembly: GCF_024228675.1. Lineage (NCBI taxonomy): Archaea > Methanobacteriati > Methanobacteriota > Halobacteria > Halobacteriales > Haloferacaceae > Salinigranum > Salinigranum marinum. The sequence goes on from NZ_CP100462.1 coordinate 315,179, forward strand.
TGGCACGCCGAGCAGTCTCTCGATACTCCTCGAAATTCTCTAAACACCGCTATACACTTCCGCAGCACGTTGTTCTACTGTGTCTCAAAGTTCGGAAGAATACGACCTACCGTGGACTGCTTGACGAGTTAATCGAGATGCCACGTATTCGTCGAGCTCTTGGATTAGCTGAACTACCTACGCCGTCAACGCTCTGTAAGGCGTTCAATCGGCTTGATATGGCTGTCTGGCGTGTTATATTGATTCTCTCAGCGACGCTACTTCCGACAAACGGTGTCGTTGGAGTCGATGCGTCAGGTTTCGACCGGAGTCATGCCTCGAAACACTACACGAAACGGGCTGAGCTTACGATTCAGCAGCTCAAAGTGACACTGCTGGTCGATACGAAAGTGAACGCAATTCTCGATCTACACGTAACAACGACACGAAAACACGATAGTCAGATCGCTCCATCGTTGATCAAACGCAACCCCGAGACCATCGATATTCTGCTCGGTGACAAAGGGTACGACGATCAAAAAATCAGACGACTTGCCCGTCACCACGAGGTTCGGCCACTCATTAAGCACCGTGAGTTCACATCACTCCACAAGGCATGGAACGCACGCTTAGACGCTGATCTCTATGGCCAGAGAAGTCAATCAGAGACAGTCAACTCAACGCTCAAACGAAAGTACGGTGCGTTCGTTCGCTCACGACGGTGGTGGAAGCAGTTCCGGGAACTCACTATCGCTTGTCTCGTTCATAATCTTGACCAGTCGCTCTGAGCGGTCTATACAGGGTATTCATCAAGTGCTTTGGTGTGCTTCCCCACGAGCTATTAAATTGTCGCTCATGTGTAGCAGATTGTTGATTTCAGAGAGTCGCTTCGACAGCGTGCTTGAGTGCTTGTCGACCGGGTTTTCTGAAGAGTTCGCTGCGTAGCTGGAAGGCGCGAAGATACTGTGTCAACTTGTCTTTCGAGATACCTCGATGGGGCGAGAGCCACCGTCGCGCCAGCGACGCGTGGCTCTCGCAGGTGTTCACGTGAACGTCTCCATCCGCGTATTCGCCGTCACCGTGGACGACGTATTCGCGGTCGAACTCGTCGTCGTCCTCTAGTGGGTCGTATGCCCGAAATCCATCGGTGTAGACGGTCAGCGACTCCTCCTCGTGTTCTTCAAGGAGGAGTCGCACCGTCGATTCGTCGGCGGATTTCGCGGGAACGACGTATCGCTGTCCAGTTCCACGGTCAACGAGTGTGAAGATCGGCGGCTTGTCTTGATCGTACCTTCCGCGTCCGCGTTGTGAGAGTCCACGCGAGCGCGACTCTTGGTCGCGCTCGCGGCCTTTCAGTCCGGCAGAGACGTACAGTTCGTCGATCTCAACCGGTCCAACAAGTCGAGACGAGGCGCGTCGAGCGCTCTGGTAAAGCGCTCGACGCGCCGATGCATCGTCTTGTAGGTCACTCCGATCTCTCGCTGAAGTTGCCGGAGACTCGTGTTGAATCGCAAGAACGCGTAGATCGAGAACAACCACTTGCGGAGCGCAACCTTCGAGTGAGCGAAGATTGTGCCCGTCTTATCGTTGAACGTGCGGTCGCAATCCTTACACAGATAGCGTTGAAACGCCCCATAGCTGCCGTTTCTGACCGTCCGGTCAGAACGGCAGCGAGGGCAAGAAACACCGTCACGCCAGCGAACCTGCTGTAACAGGTCCGCTGCGAGCGATTCCGAGCTAAACACATCGAGCGGAATCATTCGTGTCGGACACCGCTACGCGGTGTCCTTGCTCTCTTCGATTCCAGAGCGACAGCTGAACGCTATCAACAATCTCCTACTGAAGAGCGTAAATTGTAAGGTTATAGAGGATATTACTCTGAATCCCGAAGTAAAAGATAAATAACGATTACTAACAGCATCACATCAAGACCTACAATAACCGTCAGGGGTGTCCCGAATCCCCACTGCCACGCCCACTTGCTTTCACGCGATTTTGTATCCGTATACATCCATCGTCCGACAGTTGCCCAGAGAAACAGTAGCGCTATAACAACCAACAATTCGTTCTGTGCCACAACAACTCCCGGAAGGATCTCGTAGGTCGTTATCTGTATGATGGAGGGCCAGAGAGGCATACTGTAAATTAATTACACTGTATTTATAAAATACCTGTTAATTGAGCTGGTAATCTGCAGTTTTCATCGACCGGCTGTTTCAGAAGAGATTATGTCTGAAGAATAGGATTTCAACAGAGCCACACTGCTCGTGGACACGGAAGCGAATGCGATTCTTGATCTGCATGTGACGACGACCAGAAAACACGACTCACAAATCGCGCCGTCGCTCATCAAGCGGAATACCGGTGAGTAGCGATTCTCCTCGGTGACAAGGGATACGACGACCAGAAGATTCGCTCGTTAACTCGTAAAGAAGGGGGTCGTCCGCTCATCAAGCACCGCGAATTTTCTTCGCTCCACAAGGCATGGAACGCCCGGCTGGACACTGACCTCTACGGTCAACGTAGTCAGAACGAGACTGTGAACTCTCGGCTGAAACGGAAATATGGTGCATTCGTCCGCTCACGACACTGGTGGAAGCAATTCCGTGAACTCGTTGTCAGCTGTCTCACTCACAACATCGACAAGGCGCTCTAAACAGCGAATATCTACAAACGGTGAAGCGAAATGGACGGTAACATTTATCACGCTATCCGAATACTTCACTGCGATGTGATTCGTCCCGGCTGTACATTCGGATCGTGGTTTGGAAGTACCGCGACACAGTCCGAGCGGTCGGCCACGGAACGGACCCACTCCAGGGAGGTCCGTGCTGCTTCTCGGTCGGTTGTCAGACCAGGAATGGTCCCGTCTTGGAGTGACTGCTTTCCGTAGATGACGTCACTTGTCAGGAGAACCCAGCCCTCGGCTGTCCGTGCCAGAATCGCAATCTGTCCCTCGTCGTGGCCCGGTGTCCAGATCAACTGTACTGCCCCGTCACCGAAAAGATCGTGTGAGCGGCCGAACGGACCGAGACCATTCTCCTCGAACCCAAATGGTGCGAACTCGATTCCGTCCCACATGTGGCCGGCGAGGAACCGATTCTGCGAAAACCGGCTCGTTGCATCAGCTAATGCTCGCTCGCTCACGAGAATTTCTGGCGCATCTCGAACCAAGTCGAGTCCGCTGACGTGGTCTGAGTGCATGTGTGTGATAACGACAGAGGCGAGGTCTGCCGGTGTGAGTTCCCTAGCGGCCAACTGCTCAGTCACTGCTTCACCGTCGGGAAGTCGGGCGTCGAACATCGACGAGAGTACCCTGCCGAGATGACCGCGTTCGTCGGTTCGAACGTCGGTATGCCATCCAGTGTCAACCAGTACTGGACCTTCCGGGTGCGAGATCAAGTACGCCGACACCGGCACCCGGACCCGATTCGAGTCCGACCGAAACCAGCCCGTTTCCGGGGCCGGATGCCAGGTCTGTTCCTCGTATGCGAGTGCGCGGTCGATGGCTACTGATCCAGTGTGTAGGACGTCGACAGTCACGGTCGTCTGGTCGTGTTCAGTACTGGGAACTGCTGCCGCCTCTGGGATTGGTTCCATACGCTTTCCTATGAACCGACGTGTCATAAAATAGTCAGTACATCTACATGTAGCCACTACAGCTGCCAGTAGCGACAATACCATTATATTGGTTCGAGCAAGTAAGGAGGATATGGCCCACGAGCATCCGGAGTACGATCCGGCGGACCGTGTCGCCGAGGATGCCGAGTTGGCCGAGTTTTTCGACTTACTCGGTCGGCCACATACGACGGCGATCCTCCGTCGCTTCGCCTGTGAAGCCGGGCCGTGGCGCTACTCGGAGCTACAGGAGACACTCGATATCTCTCCGACGACGCTCTCGAACCGGCTGGCCGCACTCACTGAGGCTGGCATCATCGACCGTGAGTCGTACGACGAGATTCCACCGCGGGTCGAGTACTCGACTACGGCAAAGGGCGAAGCGCTTCGCCCGCCGTTCGAGGAACTGTTGGTCTGGATCGACAGCTACGACTGACCTATCTGGCGGGCCGTAGGTGGTTATTCAGATCGGTGGATCTAGTGCGTATGGTAGCTGTACGCACGGTAGAGCTATCCGAGGACGAACAATCACACTTCATTTGGATGGGACGGATTGATTGCGTATTGATCGGGCTCCCTCACTATCTCATCGACCCTACACAATTCGCGCTGTGTATTAATCACGGCTGGCGAAACCTGTCACCGATAGAGGGTTTCAACAAGGCCTTCGGATTCGTCATGCTGCATGACGAACTCGCTCAAGACCGAGCGTGTCTCCTGAGACAACAAAATCTAAAATACATAGATTTCGTACTACAAGTATGCCCACACTCACCGACCACGGCGGCACACCCTCAACTGAGGAAGCCAGTCCGAGGTCACTAGATGATCTCGACGGCTTACTCGCCGCCACAACGTTGCTCCAGAATTCGCGGCTGGCCCGCGAGTACGTGTATCTCTGCTACTACGGCCCGACGACGATTCAGGAACTCATCGAGGAACTCGAGATCGCTCGTGCGACTGCGTACGACGACGTCGAACGACTGGAACGGCTCGGCGTCGTCGACCGCGACGAATCGACGCGCCCACATCGACTCACAGCGGCACCGTTCGCGTTTGTCGACGGGCGCGACGTCGCGATCACACCGACACTGATCCACGCTGTCGCGCTCACCGAGTTCGACGACGACGCCGCATATTTCCACGACCGGCACGGACTGGGCACGCTCACAACTGCGGTCCAAGCGGCAGCGAAGTACTACGCGGGGGAACTCACGCAGCGGATGGCCGCGACAGAGATGGGCGTCCAGCCCGCCGAAGGGATGGCCGTTATCTACGCTCTCCGCCCGGTTCTCGAGGCTGGCCGAGAACACGATCCGTACTTCGAGCAGCTGATCTCGTGCGCTCCGGACGCACTAGTCTTCGATGGAGAGTGACGAACTCGGTCCCGGGGACGCCATCCTCGTCGATACGAACCTGTTCGTCGCTGTCGGTGGGGTAACCATCCGAAGTTCCAGAAACTTCGAGACTTTGCTGAGCGTGGACAACTCACGCTACTGGTTCCACAGCGAGTCAAACAGGAACTGAGTACGATGCACATCGCAGACCGGGTGGAGCGAGCAGTAGACGATGGGTGGGCAGAACTCATCGATCCGCCATCCCCGACGGACCCCGATGCAGTCGCAGCGATGGATTTCGTTCGTCGTGATATTGCGCGTCGGACGGGGAAGGAAGAGCATCGGGTCGAGAAGGCCGATACGGTGTTCGCGGGGCTGGCAATCGAGTTGTTGCGCGAGGGGAACCCACGAGTGGCTATTCTTACCGACGACCGGGTCGCTGCGGCGGCAATCGAGCGAGCGGTCGAACAGCAAGGGTACGACGAGTCAGTACTCGTGTTACGACGCGACGACATCGTCAACGGCGATGATGATGTCCGCGTCATTTGAATACCGTCCTGACGAATGGTGCATCCCAGGGACAAGGATTACACCTGATTCAAGTATCGTCTCCGTTGTTCCATTTTGTCGCGTTCTGTTCGCCGGTCGTAGTGTTCATTTAGAACCGCCATGGAGACGTTCGCTCTCGCACTGACGACCGGTTCGGGCACGTCCGAGTTCAACCAATGAGTAATCGCTCCGCGGCGGACAGTGGAGACACCGAAGACGGACATCCGAACGCTTGGCTCCGATCGGTTGTTGCCTCGCATTCGGATACTTCTCGGTCATGAGGACAGCTGGTGAACACGCAAGGACGTGTGATCGAATACACGTAGGCCTGTATAGTGGTGAGATGCGCTCGCCCCTTCGCAATAGAAAGCAGGGGGTGCTGACCATACTTGTCGACAGTATCTGGGCGTCGGTCCGCAATCCACGCATCCAGCACCGAACACGTCTCTGCTGAGAGGGCAATAAATCGCTCTCCATCGAATTTGTTCTTGATCGGGGTTTCAGTCTCCGGACGGTGGCGAACATCCAGTGACATCTCCTCAGCATCGTAATCAGCTACATCTAATGCATGAACTGCACCCCTCCGAAGCAAAGCGTGCCACATGAGAAGAAACGTCACGTGCAGCTCAGACGCATATTCGTCGGTCGAGAGATAATCGAGGATTCCGTCTGCGACTTCCGAGTCGATCATCACATCCCGTGAATTCTCACCGTCGGCCAGACTTGGAGAGACGACCTTCGACCAGAGGTCTGTGGGAACCGCGTCGATGGTTCCGCACCACCGGATGAATACTCGCAACGTGTCCATCTGTGATTTCTCGGATGGTGGCGCGAGGTCGCCATCTGCACGACGCCACAATCGGTACCGGTGCAGCGTCCGTCCGGTCAGTTCGTTCAGGTTGTCGATTCTCTGCTCGTCGCACCACCGAACAAAATGTCCTAAGCGAGAAGAATGGGCGTATTGGGTCGCGTTTGCTAGTTCGGGGTCGAGTTCGAGACCCCCTCTCCAAGCGGTTCCGGCCGAACGCTTATCCGAGGTTCCCGCTTACTTCGACACATGAGCACAGGCCGAGAGATTCGGCTCATCGAAGAAGACGACGGGTGGTCCGCCGTCGACGTCGAGACGAACGTCGCCAGCGGAGGCGACACTCGCGAGGAGGCGCTCGAGAACCTCGACGACGCGGTCGCGCTCCACCGCGGCGAAAAGGGTCGCCCCGTCACCGACGACGACCTCCGCGAGTGGGGAATCGACCCCGATGATGTCTCCGACGAGGTTTCGACGCCGGACGCTCCCTGGTTCGACGACGAGGCTGAATGACGCGGCGACAGTTCACGGGAGAGGAGGTCGCAAAGGTTCTCATCGGGATGGGCTACACGCCGGTTGACCGCACCGGGAGCCACCTGAAGCTCCGATACGAACATCCGAAGACTGGCGAAATCAGAAACGTCACCATCCCGCTCGGTGGCGAAATCCGAACTGGAACGCTCCGAAACATCGCCACACAGTGTGGCGCGAAGGATTTCGACTCCTGGTGCCGGTGGATCGACGAACATCGCTGACTCACTCGTCCCTCACGAGCGGCTGAAGCGTGTCGACGAGGTTCGGTACCCCTCCGTCGCGGACGAGCCGAGCTAAGACAGGAGCGACACAGGTCACACAGCTCGGTATCCGAAAGACAACGACCCGTATCGCATCTCTTCGGCCTCAACCGAACGCTCCTCGTGGTATCGGAAGTATCGGAAAGGGCACGGTTCTGATTAAGTAGCCTCGCACGACAGTGTGCAGGTGTGATCCAAGACGCCCGTGTGTTGCAGCCGGAGTTCATCCCGAAGGAGGTCGCACACCGGGATGCAGAGGTCAACCACCTCTCACGGGCACTCGACCCTCTCACAGACGGTGATCCAGCCGAAACACCGCTCTTGCTCGGTCCCTCGGGAACCGGGAAAACCTGCATCGCCCGCTTTACTGTCGACCGCCTCCGAGAGGCGATGCTCGAAGTCCAACACCAGTACGTGAACTGCTGGCAGGATTACACCCGCTTTCGCCTGCTGTACCGTCTCCTCGACGGAATCGGCCAGACGCTCGACGTCCACCGGCGCTCGACACCCAAGGACGAACTCCTCGACCGGCTCCACGCGTACGACGGGAAACCGTACGTCGTCATCCTCGACGAGGTGGATCAACTGGAGTCGACCGACGTGCTGTACGATCTCCACCGCATCCGTGGCGTCCATCCGATCCTCATCGCGAACCGCGAGCGTGACCTGTTCTCCCAGCTCGACGACCGGGTTCGCAGTCGCCTCCAGAGCTCCGTCCGAATTCGATTCGACAAGTACGGCGTCGACGAACTGGTTGCGATCCTCTCCGATCGCGTTCACTGGGGACTTGACGAGGACGTGGTCGACGAGGCGTGTCTACGGTACATCGCCGACGCCGCAGCAGGCGACGCGCGCGTCTCGATCGGGATCTTGCGAGCGGCCGCACGGGAAGCACAGGGACACGGACTCGACCACATCCCGATGGACATCGTCGAAGAGGCAGTCCCCGAGGGCAAATCTGAGCTGAAACGGAAGGATCTGGAGAAACTGACGCCCCACCAGCGGACGGTGTACGAGATCATCGCCGAATCCGAAGAAGTGAGTCCCGGGACGCTGTACGACGAGTACCGCGAACGGGTCGATGATCCGAAGACCAAGCGCACGGTCCGAAACTACTGCTCGAAGCTCGAACAGTACAACCTCATTCGCGCCGAGGGCCAGAAGCGGGGGCGACGATATCGACTCGCCCCACGAGCGCCCGACCCATCAAACTGAACTTATGCGAGCCTGCGTGGCCGAGTTCTACCCGATTACTCGCGGAGGCCAGCAAGCGCTGATCGAGCGGCATCGGGTCTCATCGGCTCGTTATAGATCGGAGAGCCTGGCTCCATGTGTGCACCTTCTTCGAGCGACCCGACATCGATTGGTGCGAAGCCGATCTCCTCGATGAGTCTCGCGACGGTCGCCTTCGCATCGGTATCGTCGCCTGCGATGAACAGAACCAGTCGCTCTTCGAGCGGTGCATCCGGGTTCGCGTCGTCCCGAAGAGTCTCATAATACATCGTAGTCAACTACCCCACCCTACTTCGCTCACCCTGGCGGGTTCGCTCGTGGAGGGTGGGGCTTGTCCATGAACTCGGCCTCGAACCCGTCTGGGTGGGCGGTGAACCCGCCGCTCAGCGTCACTGTTCCGGACTTCAGGGCAAGCTGACTGTTGCCCGTCCGCCGAGACGACTGTTGGCCCCGACGGACATACCGCATTCCGATGTTCTTCGCCGCGTTGTAGTCTGCGTTCGCTTCCGACCCGCACTTCACGCACTGGAAGTCATTGCGAGTTGGGCGATTCTCGTCTGCGGTAAATCCACACGCGGCGCACCGCTTCGACGTGTACGCCGACCCCACCTGTTTCACCGCGATGCCTTCCGGTTTGGCTTTATACTCAACTTGCTCGTAGAGCGTTCGGAACGCCCACTTGTGTCCCCACGACGCACCCGTGCGGTCGCGGATGTGGGTCAAGTCCTCGAACGCAATCACGTCGCACTCATAACGGCGTGCTTCGTTCACGATGGCGTTCGACGCTCGGTGGAGTACGTCGCGGATGTATCGCAGTTCTCGGCCACTCGACTGTTCGAGCGTTCGGTGAGCGCTTCGTGTGCCGGTCTGTTGGAGCCCGGCGCGAACTGTCTCGAACTCGCGGAGGTTGTGGGTCAACTCCCGCCCGCTGACGAATGAGGCGGTGCTGGTGACGGCGAGGTTCTCCATGCCGAGATCGACCCCGAGGACCGTTCCGTCCTCGGCGGTGTTCCGTTCGGTATCGGTCTTGGGTCGGCGGAAGCCGATATGTAAAAAGTAGTCGCCGTCGCGGGCAGTGAGCGTGCTTTCGGTGACGCTCCATTCGGCGGAGTCGAGATACTGCCGTTGGTAGCCATCGTCGGCGTCGGGCAGCGCAAGGTCACATCGGACGCGACTCTCCGTGGTGGAGAGGGACACCGTGTCGTCGTCGAACAGCGTCATGGTCCGCGTATCGTATTTCACGGTCGGTGCGGTGAAGGTCGGCTTGCTGACTTTCTTGCCGTTGGACCGGTGTTCGAGACAGCCAGTGATGGCCTCTGCGGCCTGGTGAGTGGCGAGAATCGTGTGCTGACTCCCGAGGCCGGTGTGTTCGCGCACGTCGTCGTAGGCGAGGGGCTGGACGTCGCTTTTCGCGTTGCACCTGCCCCACGCCATGTCGGTGGCGAGTTGGCACCCGCGTTTCCACTCGGAAATGGTCTCCTCGAGCAACTCGCGTTGCTCACCGTCTACCGAGAGGCGGGTTATTGCTGTCCGACGCACGTAGTCATCCGCCACAGTTTCAACGTAGATACGTGGCGATATGTAGATTAGTGGTTGTAGCCAATACGAACGCGCTCCTCCCCTCCCTACTCACTCGCTTCGCTCGTTCGCTGAGGAAGGGGACTCCGCGCTACCGCTTCAGTTGAATTGAATATCGTGTTCACCGGAAGCGTCGAGAACTGGACCCGGGACGAACTGGAGGAACTCGTTGAGCGCCACAGCGGTGACGCGACGGATAGCGTCTCCGGCAACACCGATTACCTCGTGGTCGGCGAGAATCCCGGCGAGACGAAACAGGAGGACGCCGAGACTAATGACGTCTCAGAACTCGACCCAGACGAATTCTTCGACTTGCTTGCGGATCGAGGCGTCGACCTCGAACGGGAGAACAGTTCATGATCCCAGAGCCAGATTCACGTTCTGCTGTCACTCGACCGTCGTCGATCTATTGGGCAATTAACGATCTCCTCGGGCACCACGTTCGACGTAATTCGTGGGAGAACCCCGACCTCGAGACACGATTACTTACCTGACGACTGCGATAGTCGGTGCAAGGAGGATCAGTTCGGGATGAAGAACCAGGAGATCGCCACTACGCTCCGCGAGATCGCGGATTTCCTCGAAATCCAGGAGGTCGAGTACAAGCCGCGCGCCTATCGGACGGCCGCACGGAATCTCGAGTCACTCTCGGAAGACATCGAAGACATCTACGAGCGCGGGGAACTCGAAGAGATCGAAGGCGTCGGGGAGTCGATCAGCGAGAAGATCGCGGAGTACCTCGAAACTGGGGAACTGGAGTACTACGAGGATCTCAAAGCGGACCTTCCCGTCGACATCGAGGCGATCACGAGCGTCGAGGGCGTCGGTCCAAAGACGGCCAAGAAACTGTACCTAGAACTCGATGTCCAGACGCTCGACGATCTCGAACACGCTGCCGAGGAGGGAGAGATTGCCGACCTCGAAGGGTTCGGCGAGAAGTCACAGCAGAACATCCTCGATCACATCGATCGGGCGAAAGAAAGCCAGGAGCGGATGCTTCTCGGTCGAGCGTTCCCGATCGCCCGGGACGTCGAAAGCCGGCTTCACGACGCCGACGCCTTCGACCAAGTGGACATCGTGGGCTCGTTCCGACGGCGTCGACCCACCGTCGGCGATATCGACATCCTAGCGACCGCGTCCGATCCGAAGACAGCGATGGAGCGCTTCTGCACGCACGACGACGTCAAGGAGGTCCTCTCTCGAGGCGAGACGAAGTCGTCGGTCGTCGTCTCTGGTGACCTCCAGATGGATCTTCGGATCGTCGACGAGACGGAATACGGCGCGGCACTCGTCTATTTCACCGGCTCGAAGGACCACAACATCACGCTCAGGAATCAGGCGATCGACCGCGACTGGAAGCTCAACGAATACGGTCTCTTCGACGTCAGTGACGTCGACGACGGAGAGGGCGAACGGCGCGCTGGCGAGCGTCTCGCCGGGGAAACAGAGGACGATGTCTACGACACGCTGGACCTCGACTGGATTCCGCCAGAACTCCGCGAGGACACGGGTGAGGTCGACGCGGCGGCCGCGGGAGACCTCCCGAATCTGATCGAACTGGACGAGGTTCGCGGTGACTTACAGCTGCACACCGACTACTCCGACGGCTCTCATAGCGTCCGCGAGATGGCCGAGGCCGCAGCCGAGCGAGACCTCGAATACATCCTCGTTACCGATCACGGGCCGCATGCGCCGATTCCCAGCACACTCGATCAAGATTCATTCGAGGAACAGCACGCGGACATCGAAACGGTGAACGACGACCTCGACATCACGGTTCTCAAGGGAATCGAGGCCGAAATCACCGACTCGGGATTGGAACTGTCTGACGACTGGTACGAGCACTGTGATCTGATTGTTGCGGGGATGCACAGCGATCCCTCCGATCCAACCGAGCGGGTGGTCACTGCGCTGCAGGATTTCCCCGTCGACATCTTTGCACACCCCTCGAACCGGTTGATCAACGAGCGAGAGCCGCTGGATCTCGATATGGAGACGGTGATGGAAACGGCTGCCGAGGAGGACGTCGCGATCGAGATCAACGCCCAGCCCGAACGGCTGGACCTCGATTGGGCGTCCGTCAAAGAATATCGCGATACTGTTTCGTACGTCGTCAGTACGGACGCGCACACGACCGGCGAACTGGATTTCATGCATCTCGGGGTCTCGCAGGCCCGTCGCGGATGGTGTGAGGCGGGGAACGTCCTGAATGCGCGCTCACACGACGATCTACTGCCGTTTTTCGAAGCGTGATCAGGGGAGAGTTGAGAAATCTGGGTCGCTACTTTGAACCGCATCGCCGACGTTGTCGGATTCGCTCATGATTCAGTCTTCTTTCGTTCGCCAGACAGTTAGTCTTCTTATCGTTTTGGAAAGACCCAGATCTGTTTTAAACGATATAAGCGTCATTCCACCGGTCGGTGACCCATGGTAATTCACCGATCAGATGAGATATCGGCTGGAGACAATCCCTCCATCTATATTGATTGCGAGAACCACGTCAAAAGTCGCGGGTGATTAACCTCGACCCGCATAATATCTAGTATCAGTACTTCACGAAACTTCCTCGGCTAACCACCTCTGAAGCTTAAGTTCCGTGTCGAATCGACTCCACTATCGATCTTGACGAGGGGGTCACCGGAAGATCAAGAGAAGATCGTCGCTGTCGGCGGCGATCCGCCGCCGACGCGACAGCCTTGCCACTCACCGCAGGGGCGTACTCGATCGGTCGTTACCGGACGAACCGGTCGTCCGGCGGTCGGTTTGCGGGGACGGCCCGACGCGTCGCGAGGGCCGTCCACGCTGCCCGTCGGATCATGTTGGTGAACTCCTTATACGACCACTCCCAGAGGCGACGCCCGCCTCGGCGGGGCGTCGCCACATACTCCCAGTGCAGATACCGCCACACGTTCTGTACAGCAAACTCACTACGACGTACAGCAGCCCGTACCGCCGGATCCTGTGTCGTAGTCGTCGCAATCGTTTGCTCGGAGAGTCGGTAGCTGGCCTCGATACCGAAAGCGTTTCGCGTAGTGGTATCGAGCGTCCGCGAGGAGAATTGATGAACGGCGCGTCAGCGGCGTAGCCGTGACGCGCCACGCCATGTTCGTCGTATCGTCCGTTCTGGTAGTACAGTCGATGTAGACGGGAAACTCGACGGTCCAGCTGTGACCGTCGAGTTTCGCCGTCATGTGTCGGTGAATCACGCGACTCCAGCCCTCGGAGAGTTCTTGCTTGATCGACTGACCCCACCGGATAATCGGGATGACGTACGCGTGGTTGTGCGCCTGCAGCAGCGTGAGACACTTGCTGTCGTAGAATTCTCGATCGAGGTAGACGGCCTTGACGCCGAGGTCAAGGCCGTCAAGGATACCGAGAAACTCGGCGAGGACGCTGCTGGCGGTGTCGCCGTCGACAAGACGGCGCACCGCCAGCGTGTGTAGCGTTTGTTCTTCACGCGTGCGTACAGCGTCGCGTACGCGTGGAATGCGGTTGTTCCACGCTTGGCTTCCGAGTGGTAGAGGCCCTCTGTGCCGTCTTCGTCACCGTAGTAGGGACGCAGGTGGAGGTCAGCGACGACCTCCACCTGCTTGGGAAGGGCATCGAGAATATCTCGCTGGAGGAGTGTGTTTCCGACTCGTTCGAGCTGTTCCAGCTCGAACTTCGTCCGAAGATGATAGAGGACGGCGTTGGCACGAGGGGAGTTAGCACTATTCTCACAAAGTGTCGAGATTGAGGTCCCGTCGGCGCACGCGCCGACGAGGACCTCACAGATCTCTTCCGACGTTATCTGAGCGTTCTCACCGAGAGTGATCGAAACTTCCTCGTCAAGGGTGTTGACGAGGAAGTTAAGAATCTGGTCCTCATGGAGTCTACTGTCTGCTTGCTGGGTTCTAAGCACACCTTCCGCAAGCAGACGTCTCAACTAACCGGCTTCGTGAAGTACTGAGTATGTTCAGGATCGGAGCACACGTTTCCATCTCCGATGGACTCGAGGCGGCCGTCGAACAGGAAGTCGAAGTGGGCGGAAACTGTGGGCAGATTTTCGTCGGATCCCCTCGGGGATGGGCGACCAGCGAGATTGACGAGACGGAGGCCGAAGCATTTCGAGACGCTGCTGACGAACAGGACGTCGGTCCGTGGATCGTCCACGGCACATATCTCATCAACCTCGCGACGCCGAAAGATGACCTCGCGAGCAAGTCTATCGACTGTGTTCAGGACGAACTCGATGTGGCGGCGAAGCTGGACATCCCGTACTACGTGTTCCATCCCGGAGCGCATACCGGCGCCGGCGAGGAGACCGGCATCGGGAATGTCGGTGAGCGACTGTCCGATGTCGACGTTCCGAACAACGTGACACTTCTGCTGGAGAACACAGCCGGAAAGGGCACCACTGTCGGCAAGCGACTCGAAGACCTCAATGACATGGTGGAGACATCAGCCTACGAGTACGGTGATCTCGGGATCTGCCTCGATACGTGCCACCTCTTCGCTGCGGGGTACGACTTCACCGACGAAGCAGCGATGGACGATCTCGTTGAGGAGGTCGATTCGACCGTCGGCATCGAGAACGTGCAGTATCTCCACCTCAACGACTCGAAACATCCGCTCGGCTCCGAGAAAGACGAGCACGAGCACATCGGCGAGGGAGAAATCGGTGAGGCGGGCTTTCGCCAGTTCGTCAACCATGACGCACTTCGCGAGAAGCCGATGGTTCTCGAGACGCCCGAAGACGAGAAGGGATACGCGTGGAATATAGAGAAGGTGACGGAACTCCGAACAGACGACTGAGGGGAACCTACATCCGTCTTTAGTTAGGAGACGAACCGCGTGACAGTAGCGGCTTATCGAGGCTACTTTTCGGAAGGAGTGAGGAGGAGAAGTCTGTGCACAACTCTCCGTCCTCACCTCGAATTATGCGTCGACTCACTACGCTTTTTCCATCTGAGTTCCTCGAAGAGCACGCCGAGGAACTCGGCGTGGTCGAACGCAACAGGAAAACACAGATGCCCGCCCTCGTGTGGTCGTTCGTGTTCGGCTTCGCCGCAGGCGAGAGCCGAACACTCGCTGGATTCCGTCGCAGCTACAACGCTACCGCCGATGAACCGCTCTCTCCCGGCGGATTCCATCAGCGGTTGACGCCGACGTTTGCGGAGTATCTGCGCGACCTCGTCGAGCACGGCCTCGACGAGGTCGCTGTTCCCGACGCTGTTGACGCTGATATCGACCGATTCAGGGACGTGATGATCGCTGATGGAACGGTGTTGCGGTTGCACGAGTTTCTCTCTGATGAGTTCCAAGCCCGTCACGAGGAGCAGGCTGGAGCGAAGCTCCACCTGCTCCACAACGCCACCGATGAGACGATTGAACGGATCGACGTGACAGACGAGAAAACGCACGACAGCACGCTGTTCAAGACAGGTTCGTGGCTACAAGGACGGCTGGTGTTGCTTGATCTGGCGTACTTCAAGTACCGCCGGTTCGCGTTGATCGACGAGAATGACGGCTACTTCGTGAGTCGGCTGAAGAAGAGCGCGAACCCGGTGATAACGGAGGAATTACGGGAATGGCGCGGGCGCGCCATTCCCTTGGAGGGCAAGCAGATCCACGATGTAGTCGATGATCTCTCGCGGAAGTATATCGACGTAGAGGTCGAAGCGGAGTTCAAGCGAGGCCAGTACGAGGGAACGCGCTCGCTGGATACGAAGCAATTCCGCGTCGTCGGCGTCCGCGATGAGGACGCCGACGACTACCATCTGTACATCACGAATCTGCCGCGAGATGAGTTCTTCCCAGAGGATCTAGCAACGTTGTATCGGTGTCGTTGGGAAGTAGAAACCCTGTTTCGTGAACTGAAGACGCAGTACGAGTTGGACGAGTTCGACACAAGCGACCCGGATGTAGTGAAAATTCTGCTGTATGCGGCGTTGCTGTCACTGCTGGTGAGCCGTGAGCTGTTGGATCTGGTTACCGAGCAGGCTGACGACGAGATCGTGTTTCCACCGGAACGCTGGGCGGCGACCTTCCGGTCGCACGCCCAGCTTATCCTCCACGAACTTGGTGAGTATCTCGGCTACTCGCCACCGCCGTTGCTGGAGCGGCTGATCGAGGATGCCCAGAAGATCCACCAGCAACGAACGATACTCCAAGAGACGCTCGCTACCGCTACGCAACCGAGGTGTGAGGTCTAACTAAAGACGAATGGGGGAACCTATTTGCGAACGTGTCACTGGAGAATACTCTAATATTTTCAGAGTATGAGGTGTGAGACCATGTCTTAATACAACACACAACATGCCTAGACGTATGGGATCACTCGATAGTGTCGCTGAAACCGTCCTCCACCGGCGGTATCTGCAACAGGACGAGGAGGGAACCGTGATCGAAACGCCGGACGAGATGTTTCATCGTGTCGCGTCAAATCTCGCGAGGGCCGAGGCGCAGTTCGGTGGTGATGTCGAAACGACTGAAGAGCGGTTTTACGAGGCGATCAGCAATCTCGATTTTCTCCCGAATTCGCCGACGCTAATGAACGCTGGAACCGAGCTCCAGCAACTCGCCGCCTGCTTCGTCCTGCCGGTCGAGGACTCGATTGAGTCGATTTTCACAGCCGTCAAGCAAACGGCGCTCATCCACCAGAGCGGCGGTGGCACCGGGTTTTCGTTTTCGCGTCTCCGTCCCGAGGGCGACATCGTGAAGAAAACCGGCGGTGTCGCGTCGGGCCCGGTGAGCTTCATGAAAATCTTCGATGCGGCGACCGAGCAGATCAAGCAAGGAGGACGCCGCCGCGGCGCCAATATGGGCGTGCTCGACGTTATTCATCCCGATATCGAGAAGTTCATCGCTGTCAAGTCGGACGATGACAACGATGACGTACTGCGGAATTTCAACCTCTCAGTGGCGACGACCGCCGAGTTCTGGGAGGCCTACGCGTCCGATGACTCCTACGAGATCATAAATCCAAGAACGGGCGCGGTTGTTCGACGAGCGGACCCTGACGCTATTCTCGATCAAATTTCCGAGGCAGCGTGGGAGGCCGGTGATCCGGGGATGTTGTTCCTCGATACGATCAACGAACACAATCCGACACCCCAGCTCGGGCGGATCGAAGCGACGAACCCCTGTGGCGAAGTGCCCGAACTCCCCTACGAGGCGTGTATCCTCGGATCGATTAACCTCGGCCACCACACGGACGGCGAGGAAGTCGACTGGGAGAAGCTCCGCGAGACTGTCCACCTCGCCGTGCGCTTTCTCGACAACGCCATCGAGATGTCGGAGTTTCCTGTTCCCGAGATCGAGGAAATGGTGACCAAAACGCGCAGACTGGGCCTCGGCGTGATGGGGTTTCAGGACATGCTCGTCGACCTCCGAATCCCCTACTTCTCCGAGGACACCGTCGAGTTCGCGGACGAGTTGATGACGTTCATCCACGAGGAATCGTGGGCGGCGTCTCGGCAACTGGCGGACGAACGCGAGCCGTTCCCGGCGTGGGAAGACTCGATCCGGGAGGGGCCGATGCGGAACGCAACCACCACGACGATCGCCCCCACGGGGTCGATTTCACTCATCGCGGACTGTTCGGCCAGTATCGAACCCATCTACAACGTGGCCTACACGAAACAAGTGATGGGCGGGCTGGAAATCATCAACGACCGCTTCGTCGACATTGCGACGGATCGAGGCTTCTACTCTGACGAACTCATCGAGGACCTCCACGGTCGAACTACGATCCAAGACGTCGAGGAGATTCCTGACGACGTGAAGCTGCTATTCCAGACAGCCCACGATGTCCCTGCCGACCACCACCTCCGGGTGCAAGCGGCGTTCCAAGAACACGTCGATAACGCGGTGAGCAAGACCGTGAACCTGCCCCAATCCGCATCCGTCGACGACGTCAAAGAGATTTTTCTGTCCGCCCATGATCTCGACCTCAAAGGCATCACTGTCTTCCGAAGTGGGGCGAAATCCGAACAGGTGCTCGGTGAAAGCCCGCTCAAAGAAGAGTGCGTGGGCGAATGTGACTACGTTGCACCTCGCCAGGAGTAGTGAGAAGAAGCCACGTTTTCTCTGGTGGAGGAACGGAGCTGTCACCATCCGTGGCTCCCGAGTCGACTCACAAAGCGACTCGATTGGGTCGGATGACGCCTCGGAGTGCGTTCGGAACACCATATAACGATCTCGTCTCACCGAGCGAAGGTATAGGCTGCTGGCACCTGTGATGTCTCACTATGGGTGACGTGAATCTCGATCGCGCAATCGATCGTATGGTCGCGTTTCTCAGCGACCAGTTGGAGGAGGCCGGGAGTGAAGGATACGTCCTCGGAGTCAGGGGCGGACTCGACTCGGCAGTGGGAGCCACGCTCGCCGTCGAGGCGGTCGGGAGCGATGCCGTCACAGGCTTGATTCTGCCAGGTGCGCCGAGCGACGACGATAATATCTATCGTGCCAGTCGTCGAAGGATTCCAAGAGCAGACGCCGTAT
The DNA here is from genome assembly GCF_024228675.1 of Salinigranum marinum. Classification (NCBI taxonomy): domain Archaea; kingdom Methanobacteriati; phylum Methanobacteriota; class Halobacteria; order Halobacteriales; family Haloferacaceae; genus Salinigranum; species Salinigranum marinum. The sequence goes on from NZ_CP100462.1 coordinate 333,556, forward strand.
AACGCGGAGCAGCTGGCAACGGGGAACGCTCGTGCTCGAACCAGGATGGTTTTCGAGTACATGGAGGCGAATGTGAACGACCTCCTCGTACTGGGAACCACGAACAAAAGTGAGCTGCTGCTGGGCTACTTCACAAAGTATGGGGACGGGAGAGTGGACCTGCGGCCGATGGCTGACCTGTACAATGACGATCCCGCGTGCGGTCCTCCTCTCTATCGGTATCACGACGCTCCTGTACGTACTGGTTGGATTATCGGCGGTTGCGCTAGTTGACTGGCGCGTCCTGGACCGTTCGGCGTCGCCACTGGCAGAGGTTGCCCGGATCGGTTGGGGACCACTCGGGTCAACAGTGCTCGGTGCAATCGCTCTCTTCTCGACCACAAACACTGGGCCTTGTTTAGACGGTTAGACTCGGTCAGCCTGAGGAGTATCTCACTGGTATCGCCATACTAGTAGCTTCGGAGAAGTACCAAATCTACTAGAGACTGAAGCGGGACGGATTGGGTGTGCAAAGGCTCTGTTGAAACCCTCTGTATCTCACACGGTAGTATTGTCAGCTACTAAGGATTTCAATATAGCCAGGGAGGTCCTCTCGTTACGCTGAGGGCTGAAACGGTCTGGTAGTACGGTACTCGACTGTCTTTAACCAACAACAGCTGGAATTTTGGGGTCCGTTGTTGGTTAATAGACTGTATTTCGTTCTCACATACGCCGTCCAACCGGAGTGTATGTAAGTATGATATATTGTGGCGAAAATGGTCTGAAAACGCCGTCGTCTCGCTCGCGAAGCAACGTAGCCGGACGATCTGATTAAGATGATTTCGGTACCACTGGGCGCTGCGTAACCGCTTCTCCGACTTCCCTCGCCGATAAAGCTATGTCACCGCCAGTCAGATTACGGTCATGTTAGATTTCGAAAATATATCCGAGGGCGGGCGGGTTCTGACCGACAGTGGCCTCGGCCGCAGGATCAACACGCGCGAACGCGACCGTACAGGGGTGGTGGGGCAGAAGGGGAGGCGGAAATGAGTGGAACAGTCGACGTGAGCACGCTCCCACTCGTTCTCGCGGGACCACTGCTCCGGCGTGTTGAGCCGACGAGCGTCGCAGTCTGGGTCGCCTTGCGGGAGCCACGGACGCTCACTCTCACTGTCTCGGACGGAACGAACTCGGTCCTTCAGGGCAACCCCCAGACGACGGTTCAGGTCGGCGAGCATCTCCACGTCGGTGTCATCACCGCCACGACCACCGTCAGTGGACCTCTCGACCACGGGACGGTCTACGAGTACGAGATCGCGTTCGGGAACGGACAGACGCTCTCCACCGCGAACGTGCTGACAGGCGGCCTCGAATCGATTACGTATAATGAACAGGCCGGCCCGACGTTCTCGCTGCCACCGCCGGATCCGAACGACCTCCGACTCGTCCACTCCTCGTGTCGGAAGCCACACGGCGAGGGATTCGACGCGCTGCCGGCGGTCGACAAGATGATTGAATCGACGGCCCACGATGCCACCGCGCGGCCACACCAGCTGTTCCTCACCGGCGACCAGATATACGCCGACGATGTCGCCGATTCGTTACTCGCCCATCTCATCCCGCTCGGGTCGGCACTCCTCGGTAAGACGGAACGGTTCGAGACCGCAGACGGCCAGCAGACGATCGCCGACTTGCAACCGGGACAGCGTGCGACCGTTGCCGAACGTGACTGTGGGTTCAGTTCCGGCGAATCGAAGAGTCACCTCTTCGGGCTGGCAGAGTACTACGCGATGTACCTCGCGTGTTTCTCCGAGACGACGTGGCCGACGACAGTTCCCACGCCGGAGGACGTCCTACCGGAGGAGTACGCGACTGCGATGCGGTTCATCCGCGAACTCGGCGACCCCTCGGCGTTCACCGACCCAGATGACTGGATTGAGAACGTCGGCCACATCGGCCACGTGCGGGAGCAACTGCAGAACGCGGGTCGATATGGTGACATGGTGTCATTCAGCACCGCCGCCTCAGAACTCGAAGAGTTCGCGGAGGCGAGACAGCGTGTCGAGCAGTTCGGGGCCGACCTTCCGAACGTCCGTCGGGCGCTCGCCAACGTCCCGACGTACATGATATTCGACGACCACGAAGTGACCGACGACTGGTTTCTCAACGGTGCTTGGACCGAGCGGGTGCTCGGGAAATCGATGGGCAAGCAGGTCATCCAGAACGGTCTCGTCTCGTACGCCGTCTGTCAGGCCTGGGGGAACACCCCCGAGCAGTTTGCGGCCGGAACCCGTGGCCGCACGTTACTCGACACCGTGACTGTCGACGGGAGTACTGCCGACCTCGATATCGACAGGGACGGGCTCGACGCCCTCCTCGACATCCCCTCGGTCGGCGGGGAGTCGTTGACCTGGCCGGCGGACCCGCTCGAGTGGCACTACTCGCTCTCGGGAACCGCCGACGGCAACGGCGACCTGGGCCACGAGGCACTGGTCCTGAACACCCGGACGAGGCGAGGGTTCGACCCGGACGACGGGCTGGCGCCACCGGAGATTGTCAGTGCGGCGGCGCTCCAAACACAGCTTCCGGACGCCGCCGCGACTGCGAAGGTGACCGTTGTCATCTCGGCCGTGCCGGTGTGGAACCCACCGGTCGTGGATTTCGCTCAGGACCTCGCGTATTATCTCGGTGGGGCGGAGGCGGCAGACTACGAGCACTGGCGCCTTCAGCATGCCGCGAGAGAGCGACTCATCTCACGGTTAGCCCTGCGACGTCAGGCGCTCGCTGACTCCCCAGCGAGGTCACGCGTAATCTCACTCTCGGGAGATGTCCACTACGGGTTCGGCACCCGCGTTCAGTACTGGGCAGAAAAACCGTACGAAGCAGCCGATCAAGCGGTCACTGACCTCGTTGTCGCCGCGTTCACGGCCAGTGCCGCGAAGAACCAGGACTTGAAAACCTCGCTCCTCAACTCCTTCGGCTATCAGGCCGCGTGGATACTCCTCTACCCGTTCGTCTTCCTCATCGAAGGTGCGGTTAACCTGATACCCGACGTCGACATCGACGTTCCGAAACGAGAGGCACTGCTGCTCGCATACCCCCTCGCAAAGCTCCTGGACGGGATGCCCGAAGAGGTCGTCTTCGGCTGGAACGAACGCCCGGAGCAACTCCGGCGATTTCTGCGTACGACTACCGAGGACCCCACGACGACACAGTTTAGCATGGATATCGGGACGTGGGAACTCGCACCAGCTCCGGAGCCCGACTGGCGCTACCGGGTCGATTACGTCGATGGCGCGACGTACTACGACGAGAGCGAGACGCCGGAGACCGGTGTTGATGACTTTGCGATTCCGGAACACGACGGCACGGACCCACAGACCCGCGAGAAGGCGATGGCGACCTACTACGAAGCGGTCGACTGGTGGCGGCAGTGGGTGTACAACGAGGACCCCGGGCCATCGGACCGGAGCGGCGAGTACGGTCACGGCGCCGAGATTGTCGGCGTGAACAACGTCGGCGAGATCGTCTTCGAGTGGGGGACGACAGACAAGCGGGCGATTCAGGCGCTCTGGTGGCGACTCGCGAACGACGAGGACCCTGACAAGCCCTTCCCATTCCCGTTCCCGCTGAGCAAGTACGTCGTCTCGCTCGAATACGACGATAGCGACCACCCGCGGCCGACGGCAGTGGTGGAGTCGTGAGTCCCGAGACAACGGCCCTCGAGGAGTTCCTCGCGCCGCTCAAACAGGCCATCGAGAGCGAACACGCACGCCATCGACTGTTCGGGACTATCGGCTGGGATGTCGAGGCGCTCCCGCAAGCGACAGTCGTGGAGGCGCTCGAGGCGGTCGTGACGGCCGCCGAGGACCTCGCCGGGTTCATCGAGGACCCACCGGATTCGCTCGGGGAGTTCCTCGACGCGCTTGAGGCGGCGTCGACGCTCGTCGACGCGATGGCCGGTCTGGAGGAGGCGCTCGACGACACTGCGGGCGTCCCCGTGGAGATATACGCGGCTTTCGGCGAAGACCTCTTCACCCTCCTCGTCGTCGGCTTCCTCCGGACACACCACCCTGTGGCGCTCCAGGTGGCCACGTTCCTGACGCTTCTCCGGCCCGCGACGCCGGCGACCCGCCCGACGCTCACGCTCGACGATGGGACCGTCGTCCGGTACGCCTCACCCGCTCTCGATTTCGACTTCGGCCACGTCGTCGACCTCCTCACCGACCCCGTAGACACGCTCAAAGCCGAGTACGGACTCACCGGGTCACTGGACGAACCCGACCTGCGAGAGCGACTCACCGAGGAGATACTTCCGATGCTCACCGCACTGTTCTACGCGACGGGGATGCCGGTCGAGTACGGCCCCGGATCGACTACCGAGGACCTCGAGCTCCCGTTCGCCGACCGTGGGACGGACCTGGGCTGGGTTCGTGTCCGGTTCGAGGCCGGTGAGGCCGAGTTCTCTGTTCGCGTCCACGTCCTCTTCGACGACGCCGACGGAGTCACGCTCGTGGTCGTTCCGAACGGGAGTACCGACGTCCCGATGCAGGTCGGACGGTGGGCGTTCACCATCGCGGCCGATTCGGACGGCGGAGCGCTCGCCATCGATACGGGAGGCGGCTCCGACGCCGTCACGTTCGACGGTGCCGACGGTCATCTGAACGTCTCGCTCACCGCCGTCAGACTCCCTGACGACTCCGGTGCCGCGTTCCGTGTCGGTGGTCGTGAGGGGACGCGACTGGAGGTTGGCCGTCTCGAAGTCGACGGCACCGCCGACATCAGCTCGACACAGGAGTACGGTGTCATGGCCCGTGCACGGGAGTCGACGTTCGCGCTCGAACCCGGTGACGGCGACAGTTTCCTGCGCAAGGTGTTCCCGGAGGGAATGGCGACTGACTTCGACCTCGGCCTCGGCTGGTCGACGAGTCGCGGTGTCCATCTGGAGGGGAGCGGCGCCTTAGAGTTAGAGCTCCCACTACACGTCTCGCTTGGGGAGTTCCTGTCGATGGACGGGCTGTCCGTCGGTGTGCTGCCCGGCGGGACCGGCGAGACCGACCCAGGCACTGACGGTCGGCGGGTGCCTGTCTACATTGGGACGACGGCGAGCGCCCAACTGGGTCCCATCGCGGCGACAATCGAAGGGGTCGGGCTCGAGGTATCGCTCTCGTTCCCCGAGGACGGGGACGGAAACCTCGGGCCTATCCACGCGGACATCGGATTCAAACCACCCAACGGGGTCGGCCTCGCGGTCGATGCGAGTGCCGTCGTCGGCGGAGGGTATCTCTACTTCGACCACGAACAGCAACGGTACGCTGGCGTTCTGACGCTCACCGTCGGGAGTCTCACCCTCAATGCCGTCGGGCTCTTGACGACGCAGCTCCCGGACGGCTCGGATGGGTTCTCCCTGCTGATCATCATCACCGGTGAGTTCCCACCACTGCAGCTCGGATTCGGGTTCACGCTGAACGCAGTTGGCGGACTCTTAGGGATCAATCGCGGAGCGCGTGTCGACCCACTCCGTGCTGGTGTGAAGGACAACAGCATCAAGTCGGTGCTGTTCCCTGACGACCCGATTCGGAACGCCCCGACGCTCATCAGCGACCTCCGTCGGTTCTTCCCACCCACACCGGACCAGCACGTCTTCGGCCCGATGGCCGAGCTTGGGTGGGGGACGCCGACCATCGTTCGCGCCCAGCTCGGGCTGTTGCTCGAACTTCCGTCGCCGGTCAGGTTACTGATACTCGGTCGGATACAGGCGGCGCTCCCAACACCGGAGGCGCCGCTTCTGTTGCTCCAGATGAACGCCCTCGGCGTGATTAACTTCGATGAGGGGACGGCGTCTGTCGACGCCAGCCTGTACGACTCTCGGGTCGTCGCCTACACCCTCACCGGCGACATGGCGATGCGGACCAACTGGGGTGACGACCCCGGGTTCGGGCTGGCTGTCGGCGGGTTCCACCCGAAGTTCCAGCCGCCACCGGAGTTTCCCCCGCTCGCACGGGTGGCTGTCGCGTTGGCGAGCGGCGACAACCCACGACTCCGGATGGAAGGCTACTTCGCACTGACGAGCAACACCGTCCAGGTCGGTGCGGCAGTCGACGCCTACGCCAAGGCCGCCGGGTTCTCGGTCAGCGGCCATCTCGGCTTCGACGCCCTCTTCCAGTTCGACCCGTTCAGATTCCTAATCGATTTCGCTGCCCACGTCAGGGTTCGGGGGATGGGGCTCTCGCTCGGGCTCGGCCTTGAAGGCTCGCTCGAAGGCCCGTCCCCATGGCGAGTCAAGGGGAAGGCGTACATCGACCTCTTCCTCTTCAGCGCGACCGTCAAAGTGAACGCGACCATCGGCAGCGCGGCGTCGTCGCCCGGTATCCCCCCGGCGGAGGTGTTCACCGAGTTCCGTGCCGCACTCAGCGAGCCGGGCAACTGGAGTGCACAGCTCCCCCGCGGCGGTGACTCACTCGTCACGCTCCGCGAGGTTGCGGCCGAGGAGACGCAGCTGTTGGCCCATCCGCTTGGCGACATCGAGGTGGTCCAGCGGGTGGTGCCGCTCGACGTCGCTATCGAGCGATACGGAAACGCCGAGCCCGCCGACTACGATACGTTCCGTGTCGGCGATATCACCGTTGCCGGCCAGACAATCGACGACGAGCGTCACGAACTCGACGCTCAGTTCGCCCCCGCACAGTTCTTCGACATGACCAACGCCGAGAAGCTCTCTGCGCCATCGTTCGAGCGGTTCGCGGCCGGTTATCGGGTGAGCACCGGCGCGCTGGCGTTCGGTGGGAAACCGACCGCGACGAACGAGTCGCTCGGTGACCAAATCGTCGAAGCGACCCTCGAGTACGAGAGCGTCTACGTCGACGAAGAGGAGAACGACGTCCCGTTCTACACGTTCATCTCACCTCGCGTCGTGACCGCACTCAGCGAGGTGAGTGCCGTCGCCACGAGCGACGCTCGGACGACAGGGTCGGTGAAGTTCACCGGGGGGACGAGCGATGCGGTCTCCGTTGAGGACACTGGCTACACCGTCGTCACAACCGACTCGTTCGAACACGTCTCCGCGACCGGTGTCGACGCCTCGGGAACCACCTACACACAGGCGAAACAGGCGCGCGACGCGTATCTCGCCGAGATCCCTGACGCCGACGTCCAGGTCGTCACAGCACACGAACTGGCCGGGGCCGACGGAGGTGGCTCGTGAGCCAGCGAGCCGAGTACCGGTTCGTCCCCTGGCTTCGACGCGGGTTCATCCCGTCGACGACGGACCCGCTCGATGGCCCGATAGCGGATCCGAGTCAGTTTGCCGTCCGTCTGACACCGGAGGCAGAGCGCAACGGGACCACGAGTCCTGAGACCCCGGAAACGGTCGACATCCGGATGTACGGCCCGGGAGACGTGCTCGGCTTCGACCATCGACAGGTCGTGCGAACCGAGCCTGAACCGCAGACACCGGAGTTCACCCCGAACTACTTCCCGATGGTCGAGTTCGACACGCCGACGCTTCCGTGGCTGTTCAGCCCGGCCAAGGCGACGGCCGAGGGGAAGCTCCGCCCCTGGATGACGCTCGTCGTCGTTCGCGAGCAGGACGGCGTCTCCCTGACGACTGGGACTCGGCGTGAGACACCCGTACTCGAAATCGCGGGTGACGCCGACCCCGCCGCGGAACTGCCGGACCTCTCGGAGTCGTGGGCGTGGGCGCACGTCCAGGTCGTCGGCGACCCGAGTTCGGGCGCAACTGAGGCGACCTGGTTGACCGACGAGCTAGCGCGTGACTCCGTCAGGACGCTCTCCAGGCTGGTCGCCCCACGCCGGCTCCAACCGGACACGTCGTACCTCGCGTGCGTCGTCCCGACGTTCGAACCGGGACGACGCGCGGGCCTCGGCCTGGAGCCGTATCCGAACACGGGCGACGACGAGACGGAAACCGGTTCCGTCACCCCGGCGTGGGAGATAGACGCTGCCCCCTCGTCCATCCAGCTTCCCGTCTACTTCTCCTGGCGGTTCTCGACCGGGCCAGCGGGGGATTTCGAGGCGCTCGTCCGTCGCCTCGACGCGGAACAGCTGACGTCAGTCGGCTTCCGCGACATCGATGCCACCGACCCCGGGCCCCCGGAGCTGTTCGATTACAGCCCGACAGACGTCCGAGTCGAGGGCGCGCTGCGAGCGATTGGTCTCGATCAGGTTCCCTACCCGAGTCAGAACCGCAGCGACCTGGCTGGCATCCTCGGTCAGGTCGACGAGTCGGCGACCCCTCCGACGTTCGGCCCGCCGGTGTACGGGGAGAGACACGCCGGTGTTCCGTTACCGTCCGTCGACGCGCGGACCGACGCCGGTGCGGTTCCGTGGCTTCGGGAACTGAACGTCGACCCGAGACACCGAATCGCCGGCGGCTACGGGACGCAGGTGGTCCAGCACGAACAGGAGGCGCTGATGCGGTCGGCCTGGGAGCAAGTGGGTGACGTCAGACGGGCGAACGAACTGCTCGCCCGGGCACAGTTGGCCCGCGCGGCGTCGGCCGGAATCCACGACGACCTCACGGCACTGTCACCGGCTGACTTGCTGACGGTCACCGGCCCGATGCACGCTCGCGTCAGCGACGAGGAGACGGTCCACGCGACTGTCGAGGCGAGCCGTGTCCCCCGCGGCGTGCTCTCGCTCTCGTTCCGCCGACTATCACGGCCTGGTGGCCCCCTTGGGAAGCGACTTCGACGAGCCGCAGGCGGAACGAACCCGCTTGCTCCGGCGTCGGTACTCGAAACCTTCGACCGGCCCGACGACCATCCAGGAGGCCCCTTCCTCGTCGAGTCGGAGAGCCCGCCGAATGGGACCGTCGTCATCGAACCTGGAACCAAGCGGCGCCCGGAGGTCACGGAACTCTGTACGGCTCTCGGCGACGCCATCTCCAAATCGGGCGGCCCCTGGCCACCGGCGTGGGCCCCAGAGCTCGAGGGACGTGACTTGCGTCAGAGACTAAATGGCTGGTGTGCGACTGCCGCCCGGTCGCGCGAACAGCTCCACGCGGCGCTCAAGCAACACGACACCGACAGTCTCGATAAGCGCTACCAGGCCGTTTTCGACCGGCTCCGTGACGCTCACCGCTGTCTCTGTGAGGACGGGCTGGAAACTCTCGAGGCGGCCCTCGACGAGAGCGACCCACGAGGAGAAGTCGCTGCGCTCGCGAGACTCATCGAGTGCTATCGCGACTACGAGACGGCACTCTCGGATCTGGACTACCTGCTCACCCTGACCGAGATGCAGGAGCAGGAACCGGTCGGTGAGGCCTTCGAAGCGCTCGAAGAGGTGCTGTCGGAGCTGGCCACCCTCCTCAGACGCCGGGCACTCACGCATCTCGACGAGGACTTCTGCCAGGTTTCGCTCGACCGATTCCGAGCCGTCGAGGAGCGCCCAGATATCAAGGAGGCACGTCTCACCGCGCTCAGAAACGTCTGCCGACTGCTGTGCGGTGACGAGGAGTCGGGAACGCCGGGGCTCGTCGCAGAGTTGCTCGTGTGGGTGCGGTCCAGTGGGTCGTCCGCGCACCGACTCTCGAGCGTCCTGTTCCGGGAACTCGTACGGATACTCACAGTCGTGGCTGACCTGCTTTCTCGTCTCGAGGCGTCGGTTGAGACGTCGGCTGACGACGGCGAGACGCGAAACGTCGTGCGAGCGCTCCGGTCGATTTGTGCCGACCTCGAACTGCTCGTCACGTTCCTCACCGCCGTGATTGGGGCTCCGGAAGACCCCGTGGCAGCCCGACATCGGTCGATAGTCTGTGACCCACGGCCACCGTTCCCGTCGGCTAGGCCCGATGCCAGACTCGGTGACCCCACCCTTGTCGAACCACTCTCCCCGCTCGCCGACCTCGTCTCCGGGGCTACCGACCCGGAGATGACCGTGACCGCAAGAGTCGCCGGCCGAATCAACGCCGTCGACCCGGACCGAACCGACGGTGACCCCCTCGACGTCATCATGGCCGCTCCGGAGTTCCCACAGCCGATGTACGAATCACTCCGTGACCTTGACGTCGAACACTTCCTCCCAGGGGTGGCTGACGTGCCACCTGACAGCATCGGCCTCCTGGAGACCAACCCCGAGTTCGTCGCGGCACACCTCGTTGGGCTGAACCACGAGATGGCCCGCGAACTCAACTGGCGAGAGTACCCCACGGATCGGCGAGGGACTTACTTCAAGCGGTTCTGGGACCGCCGTGGCGCCGTCCCGCCCAAAACAGGAAGTGACCTCGATGACATCGACGACATCCACACCTGGGGTATCGGCGACGACGCAACCGCGCTCGGCGATGACCTCCTCGGTGGGGGCGAAACCAGCGACGCTGTCGTGTTGCTCCGTGGCGAGCTACTCCGTCGCTATCCGAACACCATCGTCTACGCGGTGGGCGCTGAGATGGTCGATGGTACGCGAACGCCACTTCTCTCACCGGACAGCCCGACGCCAGAACCCGGGACACAGGGCGTCCGGTATCCGGTTTTCAGAGGGACGATTGACCCGGATATCACGTTCCTGGGATTCGACCGCACGGCCGAGCAGTTCAGAGACGGAGACGAGGATGCATCGGCGGGCTACTTTATCGTCATCGAAGAGCCCCCGGGCGAACCCCGTCTCGGCCTAGATACGGTCGTCGAGAACGGCCACGAAGACGGTCCGTTCGCGTGGGACGACCTGACGTGGACGGACGTCGCCCCCGGTGGCGACCCGGACGCGCTCTCGTACGTCCCGGTTCCGGCGACAGGCCCGCCCGGGGTCGACTCGCCCCCGATGACACCATTCGAATGGGGAAAGAACGGCGCCCACATGGCCGGGATTACCTGGCAACAGCCGTTCAGAATCGCGTTTCACGCGACTGACCTCCTCCCGGAGGACACCTGATATGCAACCGACACCGACAGCAGCCACCCGATGTAACACGGCCGAACCGTCAGCAAGTCAATCGAACCGACGCGGCGGAACGATTCCTGCCGAGAACGGGAGCGCACTGTGAGCGCGAGTACCCACCGGAGTGCGGTCCGCGAGGCCCGCGAACTCCGGGCGCGTCTGGAGGCCCAACGGCTCGATGCGACCGCCGCGTTCGAGCGGACCGAGGGGGCCGTCGCGTCGATTCGACGCGGGACTGGAAGTACCGACGGAACCGGAGCGACCACCGGCCTGGTCGACGCGTTCGAACCGCTCGAACGAGGAGCGTTCGAAGCCGCGGTCGAGTCGCTGTCGACACTCAGCGACGCGTACCGACCGAGTGCGATGGAGTCGGCGCGTGGGAAGGCACTCACTGCGTACGAGAAGCGCCCGATGCGCCGACGGCACGGGAGGAGACGGGGGAGAGTGCCATCGGAGCGCCGACAAGACGACAGGCAGTTCAGACAGGCGTTCGGCCGTATGGTCGATTTGTTCGGCGAGCGGCTTTCGGCTCAGGCTGAGACACGTCTCGAACTGCTCGTTCGACTCTACCGCACCACGACGGACGACCCCCGCTTCGAACAGACGCTCAAAGAGATCGATGAGGCCTACACGGCGGTGTTCACGGACGCCCTCGACGAACCGCTTGCGCGGGTTCGCGACCTGTTTGGTGACGAGGCTACAGGCGCCGAACCCGCCATCGAACGCTTCGAAACCGCATACCACGCCGACGATTCGGTCGACGCAGCCGAAGCGCTTGCTGACCTCACGGCTACCTTCGAGTCGGTCGTCCGGTCCGTCCTCGATGCTTGGCGGGCCGAGTTCGTCACGGCTATCGACGAGACCGATACCGTCGCTGTCGAGGCAGGATTCGACCGCCTCAGAGACCGACTTCGAGGGGCGAACAGCCGCCTCGAAGACGCCGAGAGACGACTCACGGAGGCGCTCGAACGATACGTCGAGCTGCTCCCGACTGACCCTGACGCGGTCCTGTCGGAACTCTCCGAAGCCGACCCGGTCGTCCTGTTCCCAGTTCAACTCGAGACCCGCTTTGAACGCGACGCCAGCGGTGACGTCTCGGCGTTACAGATTCGAGTGTACCCCGACGATATCCACGTCGAGAGCCACGAGCGGACGCTCACCGACGCCGAGCGCGTCCTCGGCGTCCGGTTCTGGGCACACTGCTGGTGGGCGTGCCACGAGACAGACGGTGAGAGCGTCGCACAGTTCGTCCCGGAATCGGGGGTTGTCGCGGATGCGTTCGCCGAATTCGACCTCGGGGTGCTCCCGAATGCCGCTGCCTCCCGGTACGACGCGGTGAAAGAGCGCGCCTGGAGCAACCTGGTCGACCGGCTCGGCACCGAACGAGCCGGATGGGTGAAGACAGCGACGGCACCGCCTGCCGGCGTCACATCGGTCCTGCTCGACGGGCCGGTCCCACCGGCCGAGGTTCCGGCTGTCGACTTCGAGATGCTCGGTGAGGACGTCGTCTCGAGTCCCGGCTCCTGGACGCAGGTCCCGCGAGCGCGACTCCTCCCGGACCGCTGGGTTGTCTCTGTGACGACAGAAACCGAACGCCGGACCGTAGTTGGGGCGACGATTCCAGAACCCCTCCCGCTAGGTCCCGACCCCGACCCCGTCGGGGCGGCTGTCGGCGACACGGAGACCGACCCGGCGACAGACACCGGCGGCCTCCACGACGACGACGGCGCCAAGTGGCTCGTCGACTTCGAACGGGCCAGGGCAGTCGGGATGGGTGTCGAACTCCCGATAATCGCCGCCGACGTTCCGTCTGAGGGGCTCGACGTTGTGGTCGTCGGCGTGAAGACGTCGATAGACGACGCGGAGAGTGCCGAGGCGCTCCGTGACCTCTTCGAGGACCACCACTACACGGACGGGTTGTCGATGCTCGCGTCGGGCACACCGACGAACGCGACAGCGGACGGGTCGCCGCCGTTCGCTACGAGCGACGACGCGACGGCGGCGCTCCCGGTCGAGTGTGGCCGGTCGCTCCTCGAGACGGAGTCGACCACGACAGCCCTCGATGGGGCAGTCGTTCCGGACGGAGCGCGACTCGCTCGCTTGCTCGCTATCGATGCCGACAGACTGAGTGGCGACACTGAAGCACACGTCTTCGCCCACGTCGACGGCGCCGGCGGGACGGCAGACGCCGATGCGCTCCACATGAACACCGCGCTGTGGTCCGCCACGTGGGGGACGTACGTGCCGAACATGCTGTTCCCGCGCGGGTGGGTTGGAAACGACTTCGGCGACTACGACACCGCCCTCGACTGGCTGGGCGGCTTCCGCGAGCACTTCCTCGAATACGTTCGCGCCGACGGGCCGTTTCCGACGCTCCGTGTTGGGCGGCAGCCGTACGGCGTTCTCCCGACGACGGCGCTTGGCGCGTGGAGTGACGCACCGATGACGCCGACACCGGAGCCGTTCCCCGGCCCAGAAGGTGGGTACGACTCGCGGCAGACGAGATATCCGGTTGTGACAGACACGCTCCGGGACATCCTCTTCGAGGACGGGCAGTTCGACGCCGGACTCCTCCCGTTCTGGGAGGCCTCCGTCGGTGGCGTCCCCCACGTCGAGGACGGGACGACCGGGTCGCTACTGGAGCTGTTGAGTATGAGCGCGACCGCGTACGGCTATCGCGGCCACAACCTGTTCAGCGTGCGGGGGCTCTGGCACTCGCTGACTGGGACGCCGACGCCACCACCTGACCAGTTCGCGACCGCCATTGGAAATCTCCTGTCGAGCCTCGAGAGCGGCGTCGCGGTCGAACTGATGACGGCGTTCGGCGTCGACGTGACGAAGGTCCCACGCATCGTCTCACTGCTCTACGGCCCGCCGAACCCCCGACATTACGGGGCGACGACAGGGCCGCTCGAACCGCTCGTCGGCCCCGAGATGGATGCGTGGTTCAGTCGCTTGCAAAACGGGGCAGTCTCGATCCTCTCGGGACTCCCGAGTGACGAGTCACCGCTTGAGGGACTCGACTTCGAGCTGAAACACTCGTTTTCCGAAGATCTCACGCGTCTCTACGGTTCTCTCTTCTACCAGTCCAGTCCCTCGTTGCTCGGGAAGCTCCTCACGTACGCGACGCTTCAGGAGTACGCCCTCGCCAGGGTCCGCCTGGAGAGCCGGTTCCGTCGAGAGACGACGGATGAACTCGGTCGCGATACGATGGCCCCGCTCTGGCGACTCCTCCCTGAGCCCGATGTGTACACCGACACCGAGGAGAGCCTTCTGGACAGACTCGACGACGAAGTCCCGCCGTTACTGGCACGGCATCCGGAACTCAGAGTCGACGACGAGGAGGCCAAAGAGAGAGACGTGGACTACCACGAGGCCCTCGAGGTTGCGAAGGCGGTGACCGACCCGGCGCTGGAGGTCGACGCCACGTTCCGCGAGTTCATGACCGCGCTCGCTTACTTCGAAGGCAGGGGCGCCGACCAGTCGACGCTCACTCACCTCTTCACCGGCACACTCGACCTCGCCACTCACCGTGTCGATGCGTGGGCGACATCGCTCGCGACACGTCGTCTCGACGAGATCAGAACGGCACAGGAACAGACGGGCGAAAATCCGGGCGTCCACATCGGTGGGTACGGAACGGTCACGGGACTCAGACCCGACGAGAAGGACTCGCTCGGCTACCTCCACGCGCCCTCGCTCTCGCAGGCGACGACCGGGGCCGTTCTCCGGAGCGGTTCCCTCTCCACCGACGGTGAGCGGCGCTCGATGCTCGACCTCGATCTCTCGGCCGAACGGGTTCGAAAGGCGACGACACTGTTCGACGGACTGCGGACCGGCCAGTCGCTCGGTGCCCTGCTCGGCTATCGGTTCGAGCGCGCACTCCACGAGCGTGGTCTCGACGTCTACGTCCCCGAGTTCCGCCGGCTTGAACCAGGGGTCGCCGGCAAACTCGATCGGTCGGGCGACGAACCAGACACCGAGCGGACTGCCGACACGGTCGACGGGGTGGCACTCGTTCGGCGTGCGGAAGGGTCCGGACAGTGGGCAGACATCTCCGCCAGCGACCGCATTCCGTGGGGGGAGGCCGTCGATTCTACGGTCTCTGAATCGACCCCCTTACCGCCGCGCCCAGGGCCGACAACCGACGAGGGAGACGCCGACCCCGACTACCTCGGTCTCAGCCAGGCGCTCGACGAACTCGTCGACATCGTCGACAGCGTTCGAGATGTCCTCGTCGCGGAGAGTGTCCACGGTCTCGTCACGGGCCGCCCGATGCAGGGAGGGGCCTCCCTCGACGCGCTCGCACGCGGCGAGGCTCCGCCCCAAGTGACGTTCACCCAGACACCGCGAAGCGGTGTTGGCATCACCCACCGCCTGCTGGTCCTGTTCGACGACCCGTCCACCCTCAGTGACGGCGATAATCCGACGACTCCATGGCCGGAGACGGCCCGGGCGGCCGCCGAACCGACGTTGAACGCCTGGTTCGCCACGCTCCTGCCGGACCCTGACACGACCGTCTGTCTGTGTGAGGTGGACCGAAACGATGGGACGCCGCCGACACCGCTCGTGATCACGCTCGGGGAACTAGCCGTGGCTCCGATGGACCTCCTCGTCACGGACGAGGCCGTGACCACGACGCAGCGCTCGGCGCTCGAAGAACGGATTCGCCACCGTGTGAGTCGCGCCCGGGGGTTGAGTGGCGACCACGAACTCCGCCTCCGATTCGACCGCCCGACGGCGTGGATTGAGACCTACTCCGCAGCGTCGTTCGAGCGGGCGGACCCCGCCCAGACAGTGCCAGACCTCACAGCCGCGACCGACCTCGGATCAGTGCTGGAACTCGTCCGCGTCGGGCACGAACTGGTCGCTGGCGGGCGGGCAGCCGATGCGACCGACCTGACGCTTCCGACCGCCGAGACGGAACACGGCGGCGTGGACGCGGCGGCGTTGCGCGCCCGGGCCGACACCGCGACTGCCCAGCTGTCCACGGTGACAACCGACCTCGACGAACCGTTGGAGTTCCTCCGGCCTCGCCGCCCGGACGAGGAGCCGGGAGACGGAAGGGCCACGCCCGAAGCGGAGCAGACGCCCGTCCCGACGGAGCCGAGTACGGTAGAGCGACTCGACGTGGTTGCCGACGCCCTGGGCGCGGTATCTACGCGGCTCGGAACGCTGGCAGATTCGAACGCACCCACCGCGGCGACGGTGTATGGCTCCGTCTCAGAGGTGGCGACAGCACTCGCGGGCGTCGACGAGGGGCACCTCTACGACGCCATCGACGAACTCGCCGGCGCGCTCGCGGGCCCCCTCGCGGTGTTCGCCACCGTCGGCGACCGGGTCGAACTCGAAGCGGTCGCCGGCCAGACGGTCTCAGGCGCGACCGTCGCCACAGAGGGGACGACACTCCGTATCCGACTGGGGGGGACCGACACGGAACTCCTGCGGACGGAGACGGCAACGGTAGCGGTCGATGGTACGTTCCAAGCCACGTTCGACCTGTCTGCCGTTCCGGTGGGGACGGCAGTCGACGTCTCCATCGAGACGGCGACCGAGACGCTCACGGCGGCCGACGGCGTCGTCGTCGACGCCATCACCGGGACGCTGTCGACACCGGCGCTCAGCCCGCCAAAAACGGAGCCTCTGGAGGCGTACCGTCGCCCGATGGCGACGCTGGTCGCGGTGGAGTCCGAACTTGCCACACTCGCGTCAGCGCTCGAAGCTGTCGACACCACGGCCTTGCGGTCGACGCTTGACGCACAGCCGTGGGCTGACCTCGCCACGAGGCCCGGCTGGCAGAACGACTGGTCGACCGACACGCCAGTCAGAGTCGAGACAACGCTCGAACTCGTCGACGCACGGCTGCCCGGGTTCGGCACACCGGAGACGACGAGCGACCCCTGGAACTCCCTCGTGGCGCTGGTCGACGTGCTGCCGGCCGAGGTGAACCTCGTCGAACTGTCGGCAAACGAGCGAGCCGAAATGGCGGCTCACCTCTCCGATGCGGTGGACGGGGACGACCGAGCGACGTGGACGGCTGCCGTCTCGACGCTCGATGCGGCGCTCGAAGCCGACGCCGCGTCGCTCGCGACGGGCATCGACGAGGGACCCGCGTCGATTGTGGCTGCCGGGTTCGCCCTCGTCGAAGCGGTCCGTGGCGCACTTGTCGACGCAGCGGCGTTCCTCGAGGACGGCCTGCCGGTCTCGGCGAACGGGGCCGCGACGGGTGGTGAACGGAAGGCACTCGTCAGGCAAGCCGTCTCGGTTGCCCAGACGCTGACGAGTCGGAGTGAGGCCGCAACGGATGCCGCCAGCGACGTGACCCCCGACACACAGCTCGCACGTCTCACCACGATATTCGGTGAGTCGTTCCCAGTACTTCCACCGTTCGAGACCGCGAACACGGCTGAACTCGACTTGGCGCTGACCGAGAGCCACCACCAGGTCCTTCGGGGTGACGACCCACTGGCGGCTGAGACGTGGGTCGACCGAGTTGGTCGCGTCCGCGATGCGCCCGCGACACTCGGGACTCTCCTGACATACGGGGACGCCGTCGGGACGACCGGCGGTGTCGGTGCGTCCCGATATCGGCTCGGCCAGCTGCCGTACGAGCCGACCGCGACGTGGATTGGCCTCGAATCAGCGACCGAGCGCCACCTCGGTGGGCGACTCTCTCTCGTCGTCCATCCGGCGCTCGGGACCGACGGAGACCCGTACGCCGGGCTGTTCGTCGACGAGTGGGTCGAAGTGATTCCGGAACCCCAGGAGACGACCGGCGTCGCGTTCAACTACGACAGCCCCGGGAACCGGCCGCCGCAGTCCGTTCTGGTGGCGGTTCCGCCCAACGACGCCGGCTGGTCGATTGGAACATTGGAGGAGACGGTCGTCGAGACGATGTCGCTCGCCCACTCTCGGATGGTCGATTCGGACGCTCTCGGTGAGTTGGGACACTTCCTCCCCGCGTTGACGTACGCACAACCCGACGACGCACCCGGGAGTCCGGAACGGGTCGCAGTCTCGTTCGACGACTTGATCGTTCCGGAGGCTGGCGCCGACGAGGGAGGTGAGTGAGATGCGCTCGCCCACCTCGTGGACCAGACTCGAACCACGGACCAGGGACCGTGAACTCAGCGAGGCGCTTCGTGCCCCCGTCCGTGACCCGCTGTGGCTGCTCGGCCGACAGTGGCAACTCGGCGAGTTCGCCGGCGAGGACGCCGGAACCCCGGTCCGGACAACGATGTCGATTCGACACCACCACCTCACGCGGTATCGACTCGGCGACGGAGCCGTAGAGCGGTATCAGACGGGAGGCCCGACACCATCCCCGCCCCTAGAGGCACTCGTCGAACGGCAGCAGGTCCGGCCGCCGGCAGCAGAGTCGCTCGATGAGGGGCGAGACATCAAGCTCGCTGCCGAGGCTGGCCAGCGGTTCATCGCCCTCCTCGCCGACGAAGGCATCGGGGCTGAGCCGACCGACTTCGCGGAGAGCGACCTGGGTGAGTATACCGACGTCGGCGTGACCGATCTCCTGCTGGACCCCGACCCGTCGACGCTCCGGGGCGACCCTGCGAGCGAGCGGTATCTCGCCGTGGTCGCCGGTCGGGTACTCGACGGCGACGCGCTGTATCGTGTCGTCCAGAAGGCGCTGCCAGCGGCGAGTGGGAGTGCCGACCCCACCGTTCCACTACCGGAGCCGACGCCAGGGCCAGTCGACGACCAGGCGTACCGACGAGCGTTCGAGCGCTTCCGTGACTGGTATGCGGACTGCTACAGCGAGCCCGAACCGTCGGCCGATGGCTGGGATGACGACCGCTTGGAACACCGGTTCGAGGTCGGAGTCGGTGACGCCACCGACGGCTTCGTGTTCGGCGCCGAGGAGTACCGTGGCGGTCGTCTCGACTGGTACGCCTTCGACCACGAGCCGACAGCGTCGCTGGCGGTTCCGCCGGAACTCCTGCTCGAGTCGGACGTCCTGCGTGACCTCCTCGAACGCTCCGGGTCACTGGCAGACCTCCTCGACAGCCCCCTCCCAACGGACGGGGGGTCTGACTCGATTGCGGCCGACGGAGACGGTGTCGAGACGAGTCTGGAAGATGCGACGACGGACGGCGGGACAACCGAAACGACGACCACAACGGAGGTGACAGTCGACACGACGCCGACGCGGCTCCGGTACAAGGGGATGCCCGCTCCCCGTTGGTGGGAACTCGAAGACGGCGCGGTCAACTTAGACCTCATCGACGCCGCCCCGGAGGACCTCTCACGGCTCCTCTTGCTCGAATATGGGGTCCTCTACGGCAACGACTGGTTCCAACTCCCGATCAACACCCCTGTCGGAACGTTCACCACAGTCGAGGAGATGCGCGTGACGGACTCGTTCGGCACCGAAACGGTCGTGGGGCACACCTCGGAGGCGACCACCGCAGAGACCGAGACAGACGCCGACACCGACGAGTCAGCCCCCTGGCGACTCTTCGAGTTCGAGACGTCGACCGGCCACGGGCTCCTCTTGCCGCCGGTCGTCGCGGGACTGCTCGAGAGCGACCCGGTCGAGGAGGTCCAGTTCGTCCGCGACGAACTCGTCAACGTCGCCTGGGCTCTCGAAGAACACGTCGAAGGCCCGCTCGGGCGACCGATTGATAGACACGAACTCGACCAGGAACGGGATGCTGAGCGTGGCGACGACCAGTTTGGACTCCCTGTCGCGTCGGTCGCAGACGTCGAGTACACGCTCGCAACGGACGTTCCGGACTACTGGCTTCCCCTGCTCCCCGTTCAGGGCCCGGATTCGCAGGTCGAACTCCGACTCGCGGAGTTGCTCGATGGCTCCGGCCGGACGAGTGAGTCGTGGGGACGACTGTTGGATGCCGACCTTTCGGTGCCTGAAGAGGAAATCCCACGCTCGGGGACGGCCGTCAGGCGGAGCTACCAGCTGGCACGATGGGTCGACGGCTCGACCCACCTCTGGAGCGGTCGTCGGACGGACCCCGGACGCGGAGAGGGGACGAGCGGGCTGAGGTTCGACATCACAGCGGATCGTGAGGGTCACTCGAACGGTGTCAGTCGAGCGGCGAGCGCAAGCGACGATGCTCCGGTCGCGGTCGTCTCGCTGCAGTCCCGCCCGCCAATGACTGTCCCGGACCGGCTGAACGAGGAGTACCTGGTCCTCCAGAACGTGAGCGGGCGCCCCCTAAACGTGACCGACTGGACACTCACGGACACAGCGAACCACAGCTACACGTTCGGACAGCGCACGCTGGCTCCGGCCGATATCGTCGTTGTTCGCTCCGGGTTGGGTCCGACCGACGACAGCGTCGTCCATCTGGACTCGCCGGGACCCATCTGGAACGACACTGCCGACGAGGTCCGGCTCTACGACGAGCGCGGCATGCTCGTACTCTCACAGTCGTACCCCGACCTCTCCGGTGTCGTCCCCGACAGTCCGGTCGCGGTCGAGCCAACACACGTCGATGCCAGCGGTGACGACCACGACTCGCTCGCGGACGAGTACATCAGCATCCAGAACACCACCGACCCGGACGGCGGCGAGACGGTCGATCTGTCCGGATGGGTTGTCCGCGACATCGCGGACCACCGGTACGTCTTCCCCGACGATTCCCACTCGGAACTCGCGCCCGGGAGCCGGATTCGACTCAGAACCGGCTCTGGAGTCGATACGGACGAGGACCGGTACTGGGGCCAGTCCCGTGCCGTCTGGAACAACCGAGACGACGCCATCCTGCTGTTCGACCCGGACGGACGGTTGATGGCCGGCGCGGTGTACTGAGCCCGGACGACTTCGGCTATGCAGCACCGAACGAGCCAACGAGAGACTCGCTGTGCTACGGGTCGCTACAGGTCTACTCAGTCGTCAGACATCACCAATCACCACTCGTGCGGTCGCCCTGTTCGGCGGTCGATCGGTCGACGATGGTCAGGGTGCTGTCCCGGCGGGTTTCGAACGTCGGGTCACCGTTGTACCATCGTTTCACGACATCCTCACATCGAACCACGTCACCCTCTCGCAGTTCTGGATGGCGGTGTGAACGGACCAGCGTCCGGCCGTCGTCCGTCGGGTCGGGCGTCGGTCGCGTCTCGTCCCACTCGCTCTTTTTCCAGATTGCGAACTTCATCACGCCGGTATCGTCGCTCAGTAGACCGGCCTGCTTGATCGCGGGATGGGTATTCTCGAACAATCGGAGGACGGTCCCCTGGGTCGAGAATCGCCCCCGCGTCGATTTCACAGCCGTGTACCGGACGTTGCCGACCGTCAGGACGTTCCGTGGGTCGGTCGCCTCGGCATCGGCCTGACGAAGCAGCGCCTGGGTCGGCTCGGCGCCGTTGTGGAGCCGCTTCGCGAGTTCGATTCCGAGCGTGAGTCGGGATTTGCGAATCTCGGCGACGTGGTCGAACTCGTCGCTCAGCAGTCGGTCAACCATCTGGGTGACCTGGTCGTGCTGGGCGGGGTCGAGTTCGACGAGCGGTCGGATTCGTTCGCGATACGCCGCAGCCGCGCGTTCGGCACGAGCGTCGGCGAGTTGGTCCGGCGACGGACGCAGTGACGCGTACTCGTCGTACCGGTTGGCCAGCCACTTCGCATGGCCCACGAGTTCGACTGCTCCTGGCTGGATGTCCGGGTCGGTCCGGGCAGTCAGGATGCCGTCGGTCACCCGGCGAATCTCGGCTGTGACAGCGAGGGAGTACTCGATCGATTCGGTCCCCCAAGACGGCGACCGGGAAGTTCGACAAGAAAGTGCTGAGAGAGGAGTACGCCGACCACGACGTCGAGCCACGCGACGAGGCCGCCCCGGAAGAGGAGTAGGGAACGGAAAGTAGAACAGTCCGAGGGCGTTTCGACGGCTGACGGGACGTCGATCCCTATCCAGACGTGTCCACTCGGAACACTTCGAGTCACGTCTGTTCCCACGATCCGACGTCCGACTTCCCAATATTCGAAACCGATACTGACTGCATTAGTTCTCAGGGGGTCGGTTATCAGCGAAAATAATTTTGAGGAGGCGTTTATATTGTTGTTCTCCAGACCCTCTAGAGATGTTTACAGTATGTACAATCCAACAACAGCCTCGAACGGACGTGCGGTCGGAACCGACGGCCGGGTGGGGCCCAGAGGGCCGAGCACCGGCATCACGGACCTGCCGGACGATCCACTGGGATGGTAACTCCCCCGGGGCGGGACCGTGAGCGCCGGGACACGGCAGTCGCTCGCGACGCTCGCAGTCGTCGCCGTGGTCGTCATCGCGAGCGTAGCTGGCGTCACGGCTGTCGCGAGCGCTGCCGACACGACACAGCCGACTGCGAGCGCGACCGTCGACGACGCGACGCTCTTCCTGGGGAGCTGGGCTGCGTTCGACGCCAGCGGCTCGACGGACAACGTCGGCGTCGACAGCTACTCGTGGGAGTTCGGTGACGGCACCACGGGAACCGGCCCGACGCCGAACCACACGTACACGAGTCCGGGCGAGTACACCGCGACGGTGACAGTGAGCGACGCCGCCGGGAACACGGATACGGCGACGGTGACGGTCACCGTAGAGAACACCAACCCCACCTACCACGGCGGGCCAGCGCGTCTCGGTAACTACCCGAACCAGCAGGGGCCATCGTCGACCCCAGAAGAAGTCTGGAACCTCACCGACGGGACGCCGCTGGTGATGCAGCCGACTATCGTGGACGGAACGCTGTACGTCGCGTTCCACGACGGCGGGAAACTGTACGCGCTCGAACCCGAAACCGGCGCAGAACAGTGGAGCGCCACGCCAGGCGGGTCGTCGGGCTCGACGTGGACCACGCCCACGTACGCGAACGGCGTGCTCTACATCGGTACCAACGACTACAAGCTCCACGCGATCGACGCCGCGACCGGCACCGAACTGTGGAACTACTCGACACAGACCAACGTTCGCTCGGCTCCGGCTGTGGTCGACGGTGTCGTCTACTTCGGCAGCAACGACGGCAACATGACCGCAGTCGACGCTTCGACCGGCAAGGAGCTGTGGTACTACACCGAGTACCAGCCTGTCCTCGTCGAATCGAACCCCGCGGTGGTGGACGGCGTCGTCTACTTCGGGAGCGACGCCGACAACGTCACCGCACTCGACGCCGACACGGGGGCGAAACTCTGGAACTTCTCTACGGTCGATGAGGTCCAGTCCGATCCGACCGTCGTCGACGGGACCGTCTTCATCGGGAGTGACAGCACGTCGGGCGAAACGTCCGGTGACGGCCAGGTGTACGCGTTGAACGCCACCGACGGTACCAAGCGGTGGAATCACACGATGCCTGGCGACGTCGACGCCGGTGTGGCGTACGCCGACGGCATCGTCTACGCCGGGAGCCGAGGGGGGACCCTCGATGCGTTGAACGCCACCGACGGCAGCGTCGAGTGGAGCGTCGCCGGGCAGGACTTCCGTGGCGCGCCGGTCATCGCGGGCGGCGTCCTCTACATCAGCGATTTCGGCAACAGCACGGTCCATGCGTTCGACGCGACGACCGGCGATGAGCTGTGGTGGTACGACTCGCCGACGGGTAACCTGTACGCGACGCCGCTGGTGTGGAACGGCTCCCTCTACTACGGGAGCGTTTCGCACTTCTACGCCCTCGGGTCGCCGCTGGTGTCGTCCATCGCCGTCACGAACCCCGAGAGTCAGAACGTCACCGTCACCGTCGAAACCGTCGAACAGCTGAGTTCGATCGACGTGTCGATCTCCGGTGCGGAGACGGCGTCAGTCGCGCTGGGCGACTTCACCGAAACCCAGAACGAGGGGACATACGTCTACACCCACACCCACGAGGGCAGCACGGACGGGACGTACACCGCAACGGTCGACAGCGCGTCGGGCACCGGAGGCAGTAGCGACAGCGGACAGTCCGACAGCGTCGCCGTCGACACGACGACGCCAGTGATTTCGGGGTTCAGCGCGACGAACGCCCCCGGGCGGGACGTCTCGGTCACGTTCGACTCGGACGAGTCGCTCGGCACCATCGCGGTCGGTATCTCGGGCGCAGAGACCGCGTCGCTCAAAACCGCCGACTTCTCCGAGAGCGGAAACGGCCCGTACAGCTACACAGCGACGTACAGCGGGAGCGTCGACGGCGACTACACCGCGACGCTCACGACCGCCACTGACGCCGCCGACAACGACGGTGCCGCCGCCCAGAGCGACACAGTCACGGTCGACGCCGGGGCTCCGGACGTCGCCAACTACAGCGTCGCCAACCCGACGGGCGCGTTCGTCAACGTGAGCTTCGACGCGAACGAGTCGCTCTCGACGATCTCGGTTTCGGTGACCGGTCCCGAGACGGAGACGCTCACGGAGACGTCGTTCTCCGAGTCGTTCGACGGGGAGCGGAACCGGTACAACTACACGGCGACGACCCAGGTCGGTACGAGCGGAGACTACACGGCGACGCTCGACAGCGCCGTCGACGGCGCGGGCAAGGACGGCGCCTCGGGCGAGTCGGGCACCGTCACGATCGACGCGAGCACGCCGACGATCTCGTCGTACACCGTCACCAATCCCTCCGCAAAGGACGTCCAGGTGTCGTTCGACGCCGACGAGCGGATCGACTCCGTCGGGGCCACCGTTTCGGGCGCGGAGTCGGCCACGCTCGGGACCGTCGATTTTACCGAGACGGACAACGGAGACGGGACGTACACGTACGCGGCGACGTACTCCGGGAGCGCGGACGGGAGCTACACGGTCACCCTCGACTGGGCGCAGGACGCCGCCGGTAACGACGGCGCCAGCGGGCAGAGCGACAGCGTCCCGATCGGACAGGCGGTCGTCTCGTCGAGCATGGCGTACGTCTCGGGGTCGAAGCCGACCATGAACGACCTCGCGCTCGACGCCTCGTTCTCCGGCGGGCTCCTGCAGGTGCAGGTGAAGAACGACACGGCGAGTGTGTTCGACTTCTCGACCGAGGAGGACTACGAACTCGCCGGCCACGGTGCCGACTCGACGACCGTGCTCCGGCTCAACCTCACCGTCTCGGGGTTCGTCCCGCGGGCGCTGATCGGCAGCGCCCGTAACGTGACGTGGACGCGGACGAACAACGGTGACGGCACCTGGAACGTCTCGATCGAAGGATCACCGGCGGCCGTCGAGTCGTACTTCGCCTCGGACGGGTCGACGCCGCAGACGTGGGACGGGACGATCCAGGCGAACGAGTCACAGGACGCGGCGATGACGTTCGCCGTCGACGACCTCGGCGTGATGAGCGCGACCTACCGCGAGCGGCTGAACGGGTCGGTCATGACGACAGACGCACAGGAGTTCGGTGCACCCGTCTACAACGCGACGGGATCGAACGACAAGGTCGAACTCCTCGTGAGCGCGCCGCACTTCGCGAAGGACGGCTCGGTCAACGACGGCTTCTTCGAGGCGTACCTTCCGCCGGCCATACTCACTGACTGGGGAGTCACCGCGGCGGACCTCACCGGCCAGTTCGACGACGCCGACCACGAGAGCACGGTCACGGCGACGAACGACGGCGGCGCGCGGGTCGACTTCGACATCCACTACTCCGAGGGGAACGCAGCGGTGACCATCGACACGACGCCCCCGACCATCTCGTCGTTCGCGGTCACGACGCCGGCGAGCGACGAACTCACGGTGACTCTTTCGGCGGACAGCCGGCTATCCACGCTCAGCGTGGGCGTGAGCGGCCCGGAGACGGCGACCCTCACGCTCGGCGACTTCACCGAGTCCGGGAGCGGCCCCTACACCTACACCGGGACGTTCACGCCGTCGACGAGCGGTGACTACACCGCGACGCTCGACACCGCTGCCGACGCCGCCGGAAACGACGGTGCTGGCGGCGAGTCGGCGAGCGCGAGTCTGACCGTGGCGTCGTCCTCGGCCGGGAGCAGCGGATCGAGCGACAGCGACAGTGGAAGCGGAGACGACACCGAGACAACGGAGTTCACCGACGACACGTCCAGCGGGACGACCGTGTCAGTCAGCGACGACACGTCCGGCGACGAGGCCACTGACAGTGACTCCGAGTCGACCGGTGACGAACCGGTCGCGTCCGAGTCGGCTCCCGACCGCAAGCGGATCGAGGTCAGCGGTGCTCGGGCGAACGTTCCGGTGCGTATCAAGCTCTCACAGGACGCCGCCGGTGAAGGGAACACCGGAGCAGCGTCCGACGAGGCACCACCCGACGGTTCCGCGGTTCCCGATGAGCCGTCGCGTCAGAACGTCCGGGCCGACGGCCTCGACCTGACGCTCACGCGCGGCCGCGACGCGTCGCTGACCGTCGAGACGCGGGAAGCGACGCCGCTGACGAGCGGCTCCGACGGGCAGGACACGACGGTGGACCGGACAACCGAGAAGTTCGACGACACGGACAGACGGTTCGTGACCGAGACGGGGGCTCGGCCGCTGGGGTACATCGAGGTCGGTCACGACGTGCCGGACACCGAGATCAGCGCCGTGACTCACCACTTCCGCGTCCGGAAATCGTACCTCGACGCCGCCGAGGTCGGGTCCGACGAGGTCCAGCTATACCGTGACGAGACCACCGGCTGGCGCGGACTGGAGACGAACGTCGTCGACGAGACGGACGAATTCTACGTCTTCGCGGCCGATTCGCCTGGCCTGTCCCTCTTCACCATCGGAGTCCGCACCGCGACGTTCGACCTCCAAGAGGTCGAGATCGTCGGAGACCGTGCTCGCGCGCCCGGCGACGAACTGGTCGTCGAGGCGACGGTCACGAACGTGGGTAACGAGGCAGGTAGCTACACCGCCTCGCTCGGTCTCGACGACGACTCCGTCGCGGAGACGACCATCGATCTCGCGCCAGGAGCGACCCGGACGATCCGACTGCGAACGACGCTCCCCGAGACGGTGGGGGACCGTGTCGTTACCCTCGGCTCCCGAGAGGTCGCGCGGCTGTCGATCGGCCGTCCCACGAACACCAAGAGGATTGAGACGGACATCTCGGTGACCGGTGGCACGGAGCCAACGCCCGATGGCGGGGCCGAATCAGTCGACGGCGACACCGGTCAGTCGGGGTCCATCCCGACGGTCCTCCTGATCGTCGTCTCGCTCGGGTCGCTCATCGGGGCCGGCTGGGCGTGGCGACGGCGCGAACGCAGTGAGTGATCGATCGATACACACACTGCACGAGACCGATCCAGCCACCGTCACGAACTGTTTTCACCGTCCACCCCGACGGACGGACATGGACCTCCTCGACGCCGCTCCCGTCCCCGAGCGCGCCCACGACGTCAAGCAGCGGGCCCGCGAGTTCGCCGCCGAACGGATCGAACCAGTGGCCGCCGACTACCCCGCCTCCGGCGAATACCCGTGGGACGTCCTCGAAACCGGCATGGACGCGGGGCTGGTCGCGGGGGACATCGGCGAGGAGTGGGGTGGAGAGGGCTTCGACCTCCTCGAACAGCCCGCCATCGCCAAGGAGACGTACCGGGCCGACGCGGGCATCGCGCTCACCCTCCATCTCGCGAGCTTCGGCTGTACTATCGTCGAGAAGTACGGCAGCGAGGCCCAGAAGGAGACGTGGCTCGAACCGGTGGCCGCCAACGAGCAGATTTCGCGGCCCGACGCTCCGAGACAAACGTCTTGATTGGCATCATCGTTTGTCGGGTGACGCGTGCTCACCTTCTCATCATCTGTTTCGGCGAGGAGACGGTCGAGGTCGTCCTCGCTCAAGTGACGGACGATCTCTTTGTTCCGATCTCCACTCATGGCTCACATGTCTTGATCCATGATTAAAAGTCACCTTGGTTACTAAAGGACGGTATTCTGTGTGGATGCACTTCAGAATAATCCGATTTCTATCGAAATCGGTGGTGAACCTCGAAAGTAGTGATATAGAGCATCTATTCAGCATTTTCGAGGTGGAGCCCCCGACTTCAAGGAGCGAACGGAGTGAGCGAGGAGGTCGGGGAGGAACCCGACATGGGACGACGCAACCGGCATATTCGCTCCTTTCGCTACGCTTCGGTTGCTCCTTGAGGCCGAAGGCTCCACCTCGAAAAACGATGAATCGCCGCCCGGAACGTTGACGGCGGACCGGTGGCGTCAGGCGTGTCAGACTCGTCTTCTTCGGACATCGATACCGTCTCATCATCCGGCGATTGATCAGGTGTCGGACCGTCTTGCGGACTGGTCGACGACGGATCGGCCGATGGATCTTCGAGTTCGTCGCTATCTGCGCTCTCTGGGGGTGTTTCTGTACTCATGGTTGATGGTAAGAGCAGCAACTAGGAGTGGGGAATAAGAGTCGATGGAATCGGTACCGAGTCGACTCCGACTCTCCCTCACCCCCTTCGGGACGGTAAATTCGCGAATACGACAGGATTAGCAAGAAGCCGCACTGCGACTGGTTTGAAGACCGATTACGAACTACCTCGAAACATGACCTGGGGAACACTGCGGGACACCTACGTCGCTGCGCTCCAGCACGACTTAGTAGACCTACCCGATCAAGCAGCCTTGGTCGGAGTCGTCAGATCGCCAATGCCCTGTCCCAGGGCGACCGGCTCAACGAGGCGGCACAGGCGGACAACCGGCGGTCGCTCCGAGACGATATCGTCGACGAGCTGGCAGCGATCGACGCCGGCGACCGACAGAAAACCGTGAGCGTGTGGGACGGCGATCTCGCAGCGTTCGTCGCGGTGCTCGATCGAGATACGAATGCTGAGCATCGCGCGGCGGTCGGGCACGCCCTGCGGGAGGCCCTGGGGCGCGACGACGACGACAGCGACGTCGATCGGAGTGAGGTCCTCCGCCTGGCGCTCCGACTCGGGTTCACCGAGGCAGCGCCCGAGTATCTCGACACGCTCCGGGAGGCGATCGGCGACCACGCCGCTGATCGCCTATAGGAATTCCTGTAGCACCGTAAATCGCGGCTCAGATTGCTTTTGGACTTCCTACAGGATTTCCTATAGACTCAAGAAACCTCGTGAATCGGAGATACAATCACTCACTGTGAGATAGAGAGAATGGGTTCAGCAGAACTGCCCGTTTCTGTCGGGGTCTGATGGACAAGCCGCATTCGAAGTCGGCAGCGGAAGAGCGACGTACGCTCTCTTCGGCGAGGATTCAAGACCCAGGAGTGCCTATTAGAATTCAATGGCGACCCAGCAGTATCGAATCGTCTCCGCCGAGGACTCAGAGATTCACGGGGAGCCCCACATAGAGGGGAGCCGCGTCACCGTCCGAGATGTGCATGGGCGCGTCGAAGAGCGCGGACTCGCCCCCGAGCGAGTCGCCGAGCGATACAACCTGGATATCGCAGACATCTACGAGGCGCTCGCGTATTATCACAACAATCCCGAGGAGATGCGGCGGGTCGAGAAGCGCCACGAGCGAGCCGCCACCGAAGCGAAAGCGCGGTCGTCACTCACGCCACCCGATCGCTGATCGATGGCGTATCGGCTCATCCTCGACGAAAACGTCGAACGTGAAGTGTTCCATCGGCTTGAGAACTACGGGCACGACGTCGAGCATGTCGATTTCGTGCCCGAGCTCGGGAAGGGGACTGCCGACCATCCGATCGCGCAGTATTCGCTCGACACTGATCGTGTGATTGTGACGTACGACGACGACTTCGTACCCAGCGCAGCCATCACGTCGACGATGGTCCGTGGGACGGTCTGATGGTCGTCCGGGAAGAACACCCGGAAGCGGGTACACGATTCCTGCGGTGGGACAGTCTCCCACCAGTCCTCGCTGGAGCCCCAGCTATCGAACATCGCCTCGTCGCTCCCGTAGCCGACCGTGACGCCGTCGATCGGCGACCAGTCAGTCGGCAGGTGGTCTGCCTGCCCTTCGAGTATCCGGAGAACGGCGTATCGAAGGTACTCGTGGGCCTAGTTGTCCGTCGTTCGAGCGATCTGATTGTGCTGCTCGGCGACGTGCTCGGCTTCCCCGAGGACCGTCGTGAGATAGGGTTCAGTCATGATTCGACAGAGGTCAGAATGTCCCTCCGCCCCTCAGCGGGCGCTGATAGACTTAACCAACATCGTCGGCTGAACCTCCGCTCTGTTGGTTAAAGATCGGGCTACCGAATCCGGTTCCTCCCGGTCGGCCATCAAAAGCGTCTACGACCTACGGCGACCCCTGCTGCGAGATCGTCGTGTCCAACCGTTCCCAGACCGTCTCGAACGCTGGCGGTTCGCCGGTGAGGTCCGGGAGTGTCGTCTCCCACTGCTGGCGGATCTCGTCCCGCTGGTCCTCCGGAAGTCCCCCCGACAGATCGACGGTGAGTCCATCGTGTTCGCACTTCGCCTCGAACGCGGGTTGAACCTCGGCAAAGTCAATTGTGACCGACTCGGTTTCGAGCAACTGGTAGAGGTCGTAGTAGTCGCGAGCAGCCCCCCGCTGGTAGATCGCGCGAAGCTTTTCCGCGAAAATTTCCTCAACGCTGTAGGCCTGCAAGTCGAACTCGGGGATGTCCTCGTAGGCGTGGGTATGCTGGACCGGTTCGAGGGCGACGTGCTTGTCGACCATCACGTCGATGCTGGTCGTGTTGGGATGGCCGAGGACAGCACGATACTGGATGCTGATGTCGACGTAGTGGGTTGGATAATGCTCCTGCCGGGATTCGTGATGCTCTCGAATCGTGAACTCGATTCCGGAGCGATCGGTGACCGTCTCAAGTAGCGCTCGCAACTCGCTCTTTGACCCCTGATACTGGCCTGCGACGCCGAAGTCAAGCTCCTCGGAGTACCGCCACGAGCGCGGGAAATACAGCTTGCTCAGCGCGGTACCGCCCTTGAACAGGAGATTGTCACCGTAGTCGCTGGTGAAGATGCCCCAGAGAAGCCAGGAGTTCACGTAGTTCTTCTCGGCGTACCCCTGGCGGACGCCGAGCTCACGAGCGAGAACCCGGAGCCGATCTTGGCTGATCATCGCGATCAGGACTCCGACGGCTCCAGCGCGGCTGGTTCGACGTTAACCCGGAGGTGGTACGTGCTGTCTGTCGATCCGGTCTCGGGACGCGTGGGATCCAGCAGAGAATAGCCACTTGTGAACGACGCGCCGAGCGCCTCTCGGGTGGGAAGGTCGATGCCGAGCTGGTCGGCGAGGTAAACGATCCGCTTGGTCGCGGCACCGTTGTCGAGGCGCTCGAGATACTCGCCGACGGTTTCCCAGGCACAGCCCTGCTCGTCGGCGGCGCGCATTGCGCTCGCGAGCTCGCGGATGCCGCCACAGAACTCGGGATGGTCCGCGCAATCGACGAGTGTCTTCTCCAGGTCGCTGACCTGGACGGTAGTCCCCTCGACGGAGGTCGGTGTCGTGCCGAAGAACTTCCGCTCGGTGACCGTCGTGACGCGGTACGGCACGCCGTGAATCTCCCGGCTCTGGGCCCGGGTTGGTGTCACGACGTAGACTGTCCGGGGTACCTGTTCGGTCAGCCCGTGGTGGCTGAGCGCGCTGTAGTAGCCGATGTACATTGGCTCGGCGACGTGGGCGGCGATGAGGTACTCATGGGTCGTGTACATGGACTTCTCGCCGGCCGCGAGCGGGATGATGAGGTATGTTCCCGTGAAGAGTCGGTCGAGCCACCCCTTCTCCGTGAGTCGGGACGCGATCTCCCGGGCGGCGTTCGGAGCTACTTCCAGGGTCGTCTCGATGTCGTCGGCCGAGATGATCTGGTGGCCCTCAGCGGCAAGCCGCGAGAGGAGCCGACTCTCCCGAGTTGAGAGCCCCTGCCGATTACTTTGCGTTTGTTCTATGGCTCCCATACCTGCGTTTCGTACATAGAATATACAACTATACCGACTTGAGTGTTGTGCCACCGCTCGCTGACGGGCCCAACCTGGTTAACCAACGGAAGGAGATTACGGGGAAGAATGTTGGTTAAGAGTTACTCTCTCGCTTCGAGTGTGTCGATGACTTCCTGCGCCGACGTACTGATCCGTCCAAGCCGCTCGCGAACAACCTCGGGATCGTCCGACTCCCAGGCTGCGAGGTAGAACGCCGAGCCGCTGGTATCGAGTCCGCAGTACCGCCCGACGACGTACGCGACGGCTTCGGCCTCGACTTCGCGTTTCGACCGCTCGGTGTCGTCGTCGACGTCGAAGTGGAGCAGGGCGTGCGCGTACTCATGAATCAACGTCCGGGCGAGATCAGCGTCGTTCTCCCGATCTCGAACCTCGACACGCGGCTGCATATCGACGAGACTCAGCTGCTCGCAGATGCCCTTTGCCTCACCGTGGGTCCACTTGTCGGCCGGAATGATCTGCGCCGTCACGCCGAGTTCATCCGCGGCGTCGGTCAGTTGACCAACGAGGTCGCCAGCGTCCCCAGTCGCCTCAGTGTCGAGGTCGGGGAGCGGCTCACCGTCGGTCTGGGAGATGTCAAACACCGGTGCGGGTCTGAATCCAACGAGCCCCTTCGACCACTCTTCAGGCGGTGTCTCGTCGTAGTCACAGTCGCTGCTCTTGTGGTAGCTCGGCGAGTTCTCGCACTCTGGGCACTGGTTCGTGATGATTGGTGCCCAGATCCAGATCGCGCTTTCGCCCTCCTGGACGTGCCGGTCAAAGTCTTCTTGCCATGTCCGATAGCCCGCCACGCGGGTCGCCTCGGGACACTGGCGCTTGATCAGGAGCGTATTTCGGTAGGAATAGTCGTGGAACCGGCTCTGGACATCGAGCCACTCCTGGAACTCCGTGCTGGATTGCGCCTCGTCGACGCCGGCGACGAGGTCGTTGATCCACTGTTCGATGGTGCTGTTCATCTCGTCCGATCGCGTGTCGGTCTCGTCGAAGGAGACCGACGAGTCACTGGTCGTAGCCATGATTTCACTGAATCGAGTTCACCGCAATCGCGTCAGTTTAGAACGCGCCGCACCCCTCTGGGGCGAACAAACAACCTCCCCTGAGTGTCACCGGAGTTCGTGTGGTTCGTCCGCGAACCCGACTGTAACGAGGTACTCGAGATACTCGTCGAACCGCTCGACGTCGCTGGGTGTGTCTGTCGCGAGGTGGCGTGCCCACTCGATGGCCCACTGGAATGCGGGGTCGGTCCCACCCTTTCCGTGGATATACCACCAGCGGGCCGCTTTCAGCACGACGAGCGGATTCGTCGGCGGATGCTCGCTTGCTAGTCCACAGGTGATCGACTGGATCTCCTCAGGAACGTCTGCTGGATCCACCTCGGACGTCTGGGTGTTCGGTAGGTCGATTGGAATCTGATCGATTGAGATGTCACTCGGATGCTGCTGTTGACTCATGTAGAATCACTCTCTTGTAGGCTCTCTTTCGAGCCCTCACCCCTTTCAGGGGACGAAAAACTAGCCGCTGTGTCGCTGTACTGCGAAGCACAGCCGCTCTACTCAGGACACGATTTGCGACATCGGCGAAATTGGTAAGTTCACAAGCAGATAATCACCAATTAGATGACCGCATCGAAGGCTGATTTGTGGACTACATGGCTTGACAATACCCTTCTTGAAGATATTCGTGACCCGAGTCGGCCGGATCCCGTTCCCTTCCTTACTGCGGTTGATGGAGGATTTGCCACCACCAATGCGCTCGACCGTTATCGGTATGGTAAGAATGATGGCGAATATTTGTATTTCATCTACTTAGCGGACGAGCCAATCAATATCCATGTCGTGAATCGTCGTGATACCAGCGTTGATGAGTCGGGTGTTTGGTGGTTCAAGACGCTGTTCCGGTGTGAGGCCGTCTGATTCGACGGAGAGATTCGACGAGTTACTCATTTTTGTTCGCCTCCGCTCTCTCAAGGCGACGATAAACAGCGGCCAGGCCACTCCCGATCGAAGAAATTCTTTGTCAGAACTCTAAGTTAGTTTGGACGGTAGTTCGCGTCAGTGTCGACGCTGTCGTATATGCGGCCGAGCATGTCGAGCGCCGACTGGAAGTGCGCATAGTGCTCGTTTGCGAACGCCACGGTTTCTTTGAGTGGGATGACGGGCCGTCCGTCGACCATCTCGTTCTCAATCTGTGGCCGCGGCTCGAGTACCACCTGTATCGCACCATTGAGGTCGTCGGCGGGCTGGCGTTCCTGTGCGGTCGGGATTCTGAACCGATCGAAGAACGCCGTCCAGGCCTTGAGATTGGACTCGTGAACGGCGATGAACAGCGGATAGTCCTCTGGGTCGCGAGCGACCTGGTAGCCACCGCGGGTCCAGACGTAGACCGCATCGATGCCAGTGTATGCATACTCCATCCCCGCGAACTGCGGGAGGACATACACCTCCGTGATGGATGGCGGCGAGATGTCTGCTGACGCCGTCAGGAATTCGAGACCAACATCTCGGAGCGTTTGATCGACGAGATGAAGCCCATCGTCGTACGCGACGTAGCCTGCATCCTCGAGGCGGTTCACGACGCGACGGATCGTCTCTCGGTTCTCGTCGATCTTCCGCGCGACGCCGGAGATGGAATCTCCTGGGTCAAGCGCGAGAATGACCTTGAGTTCCTTCTCACCACACACTTCGTACATCCTATGGTTACACAATTCTGTGCAATACTCAAAAGAAGTACTATTCGTGTGGGTCGGCTGGCTGGATCTGGCGAGCGTCCTCAGCGAGGTCGTGGATATACTCGCGGAGGGTTTCCATATCCTCGCGGGCATCTTCGAGCGTCTTGCCCTTCACTTTGGCCGTGATCTTGTCTTGATCGCGGGTGCCAGTACCGCGAGTGAGTTTGACGGTGAGTGAGACGCCGACATCGCTTCGCTCGACGTACTTGATTGGTGCCTGACGCTCACGGTTCTGCGGCGATTCTGCGCCCGTACGAGGCTGTTGGGTGTGTTCTGACATTGATTGCTCTCTGTGATCGTTAGTTGACGGACGGTGCGACTGGATCGTCGACTATCTCACAAAGGGCTGCATCTATCTCGCGTCCCGTGAGTCGCCAGCAGCCGTCAGGTCCTGTACACTTTAGCTGGCTCACTACTTTGGTCTTGAACGCCTTGTACTCCGCCAGTGCCACCTCCTCATCGTCAGTGTAATCGAGCAGAAGGGCGAGTGCGAGTTGGGCCGGCCCGCTGCCACCATATCCCCATTCGAAGCCCGAAGGACTGTGATTCGCCTGCTCGAGACTCCGCTCTGGCGTGAGCTGTTCTTGGTCCGATTGCTTCTCGACAATGGCGCGGCCTCGACGACGGTAACCGACGTAGATGACGTCGGGATCAGCTGAGGTCCGTGACTGTACGTGCGAGCGTGGGTCGCTGATTCCACTCATAGGTTAGTTCGCGGGAGGCTCGTTCGATCACCCCCGCACCCCTCTCGGGGGTTCAAAAACAACACGGGGCTGCGTTCGGCAACGTATTTGGCAGTTGCAACGTACTGTCCACATAATTCGGGATGGCTGTACTGGACGATCTCTCAGGGTTCGAGTTTGAGGACGTGATAGAGGACGTCTTCCGAAATCTCGGGTACGAGAACGTCCGTCAGGCTGAGCGAACCGCTGACGAGGGCCGAGACGTCATCATGGAGGAGGTCGTCGACGGCACCCGGCGCGCGATCATCGTGGAGTGCAAGCACACGGGGACGGTCGGGCGGCCGGTCGTTCAGAAGCTCCACTCCGCCATCGCGACGTTCGACTTCGACGGCCCGAAACGTGGGATGGTCGTCACGACTGGCCGGTTCACGAACCCTGCCCAGGAGTACGCCGACCGCCTCCAGCAGAACGACGACCCACACCCAATCGAGCTGCTCGACGGCGAGGACCTCCGGGAGATCGCCGACGAGATCGGCCTTGACCTCTACAACGGTCGCATCGAGATCCTCTGCGACGAGACGCTCCGCCCGTACGACCCGGCCGCCGACGTCGACGCGGCCGTCGCGGAGGCGTTCCGCGATATCGAGAACATCGAGGCTGCCGACCTCCCAGACCCACACTCATCGGTGACGTTCCGCCCGGTGGTCGCGGTCACCGCGGACACGAACGCCGTCTTCGAGACGTCGGTGGGCGTCATCCACCGGATCAACGACCGGACCCGATTCGTCGCCCACGCTGAACGCGGGCAGCCACAGGTTGTCGACGAGGACGTCGCGACGCTGGTCACCGAGAACCTCCACGCGACGGTCGATCTCGACGCCGAGCAGTCCGCGGAGGTTTTCGACGACGTCGAGGAGAACCGGTTCGACCAGACACAGACCGAGTACAAGGAGTGGGCCGTCGAGCGGCCGAGGGCTTTCAAAGAGTTACGCCTGCGGTTCCGTGTTCAGTTCACTGAGAACCTGCGTCGCGACCGTCCCGATCCGAACGCCATCGACTGCCGTGACATCGTGGTCTGCAGCGGCCGTCCGAAACGGGACGACGTCGACGAGGATCTGGTGGATGACCTCCCGAACGATTGCGTCCCCGTATCGATCGACAACCGTGGCCATCGTGCCATCGAGATGTGCATCCGAGTTATCTGTCCGGGGAGTAGCAGCTCGTTCGAGCATGCGCTCACAGACTGTGTTGACGGATGCGTGCCCGGGATTGCCAGTTCGTTCCCGGACGTCGTACACTGTCGCGTGATCGGTCATTCCTCAGCCGGTGGTTCCAGATAGTGCTTGAGCGCGTCGACGACGGTCTGGACGAACGACTCTTCGAGGCGACCCTGTCGTCGAACGATCGCGGCGTGCTTCGGCGACGCGACCACCCACGGTGAGGCGTAACTCTGTCGGGGCATCCCGCCCTCAACCCAATCAGCGTCATCCAGGGGGATCCCTTCGTCGTGGGGTGTCGTCGTCAGTGTGACCGTTATGTACTCCTCGTCGCCGAACGGGTGCCTGTCGTTGTTCAGAATCAGCCACGGACGCGGGTTCTCACCCGACTTGAACGGGTCCGGCCCCCAGACGACATCCCCGCGCTGATAGCTCATTCAGTCGCCTCGTCCTCGTCGTCGACGGCGTGTTCTAGCCATTCGTCCATGTCCTCCTCACCGAAGCGGTCGTTCGCGGCCCGCGTGCTCTCGACCATACTCGTGTAGGCGGCGACGTCGTCGGCCTCGCCGAGCGCCCAGTAGTTGCCTTTGTGGCGGACGAGCCCGCGATCTTCGAGACGTGAGAGGACGACGCTGATGCTCCCGGTGTTCACGTCGGTCGCGTCGCGAATTTCGCTCTGGGTGAACGCCTGGTCGGGATACGTGGCGAGGAACCGCATCACGCGGTCGGCGTTGGTCTCCCCATTGTGCTTGAGGCGGTCCTCGGGGGAGGCTTCGAAGGTCTCGATGTCGATGGGCATATGTATTTCTTTGTCGGTGAGTGTATTAGGTGTATTGGCGTATTTTCTGATCGAGTTGGCTGATGGATACCACTGGGGGAACTGAATCACCTACTGCTCGACCAAATGCGCCTCGAGATCGCGCGTCCAGTACGTCGCGAGCCCGCCCGGGCTACACCGCTCGCACAGCTGCAACGGGCCTTCAAGATGACCGAGTTCGACGCGGAAGCGCGTCAGCGCCGCGAGTGCTTCCCACGCCATCCGC
The DNA here is from genome assembly GCF_024228675.1 of Salinigranum marinum. NCBI lineage: Archaea > Methanobacteriati > Methanobacteriota > Halobacteria > Halobacteriales > Haloferacaceae > Salinigranum > Salinigranum marinum. Next base: position 370,878 of record NZ_CP100462.1, read on the forward strand.
CCGCCTGGAAGCCGCTCTTCTGACGCCTGCTTCAACAACGCCGCCGCGTCCGTCGTAACGAACCCCGGGAGTCCCAGGTTGCCCACGATCATCTGGATGTCACGGAGTCCCTCGTTGAGCCGGATCGCACGCTTTGACTCCATCTGGAACCGCTTGTGCCGACGCCGCAGCCGTCCGAACTTGTCCTTCTGCGCCTTCGTCAACGAGTTTCCGTACCCGTCCGACCCGAGAAAGAATGTCGTGTGCAGACCTCGATCGACGCGCAGTTGAGTCGTCCGCTCGAGACTCCACTCGACCGGGCCGTTCCCGACTTCGCCCTGCTTGTGCACACTCGGGCTCATCTCTCGTGCGATGGCATCCTCGTCGACCACGAGGCCACACGCCTCACACACCGTCTCGATCTGGACTCGCACCACCCGGCCACCGCATTCATCACACCGATCCGTCCGGCGTTCCGCGTTCTGTTCTCGCGCCTGTGCGTCCGAAACTTCTTGTCCGATAGCGTAACTACTACTCATTGGGTTACTTGCCCGAAGGCGCGTCCTCTACCGCGTCTTCACCGACACTCACCTCTACATGAGTTCCATCTCCGTCCAGCAGTTCTCGACACCGACTGCGTCTCGCTCGCGCCTTCGAGTGCCCCTCCGGGGCGCGAGCGAGACGCCTGATCGCGAGTGAAACCAACCAGCCGCGCGCACCGGAGGCGGGGACCTGAGCGGCCAGCGGAGTGAGGCTCGTCGCGTTCCGAGCAGTGCGCGGTTCGAGCGGTAGTGAGAACCGCGATGCGAGCGGCGAGAGCGCGGAACGCTGTTCCGCGGACATTCGAGCGGGCGGAGCCCGCGAGAAGGAGCCGCGAGCAAGCGCAGGAACCGACCGCCTCACCCGCTGGCGCACCGGAAAGGTGCGAGCGAAGCGAGGGACGAACAGCGTGAGTCCCTCAAAGCGAGCAGTGGAACCGCGAGCGAGGCGAGGTGCGAGTGTAACGAGCACGTCGGGAGTCCCCGTCTCGGGGAGGTGAGCGAAGCGCGGAACGAACGCAGTGAGTTCCGCGAGGCGAACGGCGAGAGCGCGGGACCCGCTTTCACCGCACCCCTTCCGGCTCGGACTCGTCCGAGCGGACTCTCGAGTCGCCAATTCCCTCTTACTCGTGGGTGGTGTACTGTTCCAGGGATTGGCGTTTGGGGCCTCCATAGACGGGGTAGCTGGATTAGTGGCTTGAGTGGTAGTTGCGCAAAATCCTAGTTCGGCTCAAGTCTCCTCTGGTAGCTGGCAGAATGGTGCTGCTGAATGCGCGGCGTAAGTCGGGTGTGTATGTCTCTGGGACGAACCCTATTCTTTGGCTCCTCCACCTTCCCTGGGCGCGAACGGTGTCCATATCGACCTGACTATGCACAATGGTGGATGGCTGTCGCGGGAAAGAGTCTGGAGCCAGAAGACTGATTACGCTCGTCAACATACAATTACAGTAGATTACAATGCCTGTCGATTTCGAGAGTTACCATCCGAGTAACCTTCCAAATGAGGGGACAAACGGGCGACGGATCCTCGAACACCTCGCACAATATCCCGAGCTCGGGTTCACGCCGAGTGAACTCGCCGACGAACTCGATATCTCCCGGGGAAGTGTTGGGACGACACTGAGTCGCCTCGAAGAGCGAGGACTCGTCCGACACAAAGGTGAGTATTGGGCGATCAATATCGAGGCGTACGACGCCCAAACAGCCAGTGAGATCGGCCTCCGGTCAGTTGCTGACCAATTCGAGGGCGATCACTATGATACGAACCCCGACTGGGACGCTGAACTCCCAGATGTTGACGCTGAGACGAGTGGCGAGTGATGCTTCGACGTGGAAGCATCGTCGTCGCATCCGATCCCTACGGACATACTCCTCGACGACCCTACCTCATCTTGAGCGACGAGACACACCCATTTGCGGGTGAGCAGTACATCGCCGCCGGTATCACGACGAAAGAGTACTCACCATCGATTTCGTTGGAGGGACGGTTCGTCGAAGGTGGCCTCTCGGAACAATCATTTGTCTCCCCCTGGGCTGTCGTCTCCCTTCGCGAGGCCGATATCGAGCGTGCCGTGGCAATTGTCGACCAAACGGTGACGAGAACCGCGGCGGAACAACTGGCCCGATTCGTTGGATACGACCCGACCGACTCGTAGTCATACGGTTCGGAGCGACAGGTGGCTCACGCTGGGCGGCGCCGCATATATCGCATCCAAAACACCGCGAAGATCCCGAGCACCAGCCACTCGACGAAGATCATCACGTTCGAAACTGCATCACTCAGATAGCCGACGACCTCGATCGCGTCAACGACGACCGAAGCGCTCGAAACGCTCACCGCCTGCGTTCGCAGGTAGTAGGTCGAATGCGACTCCCACCAGTCGTCGCCAGTGAATCGCGCCTGGACGATTGGGCTGTTGATGTCGACCGTCGCGGTGCCACTCGCGTCAGTGACCACAACGGGGACCGTTGCTCCATCGACGAAGATTTCTCGTCCGCTGACCGGATTGCCGTCCGTGTCGCTGAGGATGATTTCGGCGGCCCCTGCCCCGTCGTCGATCGTTACGTTCAGCACTGGCTCTTTGTAACGCGTGACCTGCCTGTCCGTCGTAACCGGCATTCCCCAGACGTCGACGGAACTGGCGGAAACTGATTCCCCGGTCACATCACCTGTACTCTTCAGCACCCCCGCGTACTGGTTGTACAGGGGAGTCGGGTTGGTGTTCTCCGTCGCGACGATCGTGGTCGGAAGCGGCGTTGCCGCGACCGACCCGCTCTCCGCGACTCGGGTAGTCTCCCACCAGATACGACGGTCTGCGGGCTGGTCGGCGAGGACACTCACGTTCGCGGGACTCATCCGGTACCGCAGCATCGCCGGGTACCGCCCCTTGTAAGAGTGTGATGCGGCGACCTCCGACGTCCCGCTCTCGCTTCGTTCCTCGACAGCAGTATTCCGTGAGACCGAAAAGAACCGCCACGGAGCGGTCACGTACACCGTCTTATCGCCGACCTGGACCTCGACGTACTCCCAGCCGGCTGCGCCAGCGGCCAGCCCCTGTTGCCCCGTGGAGTCCCGCGGGTGTTCGAGCGGGCCGTGCCCGCGAGATCGAGCCGTGAGCGCGGCGAGGCGTGGTCGTCGCACCGATCGAGAAGGGAGCGGCAGTTCGACATCCAACCGAGCGGTGCGCACCCGGTCAGCCGGGTGATTGACAGAAGCCTACACGGACGGGGTGGGACTGAACGGGGCCGGGCGGTCGACGACGGCGGGCGACGGAAGGACCGCAGCCGGAGGCGAGGACCGCAGCGAGCCCCCCGAGTCGAGCGACCGGGGGCGTTCTAAAGCGTGGGACGGCGAACCAGCTACAACTCGTCAGGGAGCGTCTCCTCGAGACGCCACTCGATGACTCGAGGGAGTGCGAGTCCAGCGGCGTACGCGACAGACCCCACGAGGGGCAGCAGTGAGCTGAGGACACCCGCCCATGCAGCAGTGACGGCGGCACTGACGTCCTGGACAACAGGGATGCGAATGGCCATCCCACGGGCAAACACGTGATACGACATCACGAGCCCGCCAGCAGCCATGACGCTGATCGCGATCATGAATACAGATTGACCGAACGCAACGGACTGACGTCCCCACCGTTTTGCGGTCGCGAGTTCTGTCCGGTAGACCGGCTCTTGTGGTTCGGAGTCGGCGAGTCGCCAGTGGTTCGGTCTCCCATCCGTCTCGAGGACGAGATACCCATCCTCGTGGAGCTCGTTCACATGATTTTGCATCGCCCGCTCGCCCACGGAGAATTCGGGGACGAGATCCTGGACCGTGAGCGTCGGTTTATCCGACTCGCGAAACACGTTCAAAATCTCCTCTCGGTGGGGCGACCTCGACGTGGATGACGCACTTGTGGGCATGACTCAGTTGAGGATGGCCCGGACAGCAGCGTAGAGCACTCCCGTCGTCAAGACGATGGCAGCGAGTAGATACAGTACGCCCCACAGTCGGAAGTCGAATAACGGGGATGCCGTTGTCCATCCCGAGAGGGCTTGGCCCATGACGATGAAAATGAATCCACCGAGGAGGAGTGCGACAACCCCCTCCGCTGCCTCAGCGAGGTCTGTCATCGCCTGCCCCCATCGGCTCTCTCCGGGAGGTCACATTCGTCGGTGCTATCGATCAGGTAGCCGAGCATGGTTAGTGAAACAGGAGGGGAGCCAGCATCTTATAAATAGAAGACGTTTTACGCGATTTTTCAAAAATATCTCCATTCGGTTTTCCGAATATAGATTTCTATTGCGTGATTCGGGATACAGAACCGGATTCTACACCGTCATCCTCACCACGCGACCAGCGTCAGTTCTCGAACGGTCCTCGACCACTCATCTAGCCCACCCGACGGGAACAAGATCCAGAATTCGGATCATCCAATTCACCTCCCTCATCGAGCAGTTTTTCTCTCAATAATGTACAGTACACCTACCCCTTTCTGTGGACAAGTATGATGGTGCATAGCATCCTCTGACGGCTGGAAAACTCACAAGAGTGCCGTCGGGCTCTTTTCTGCCGGTTGTAATCAGCTCGACGAGGTCCGAGCGATGGCTATAAAGCCAGAATGTGCGCGACGAGGGGGTGAACAACGGCAAATCACGGAGTACGGGATCGATCGGAGGGAACCGTCGGGCGATTCAGGGACCGATCAGCACGCGAGTCAAGGCGGATAGCGGCGTGTGAGGGGCTGACGACCCCGAACAATTGCTCGACGGGGAGCTCGGTTCGAGTCATCAAAATCCGAGACGAGCAAACGGATGAAAGACGTCGTCGAAGCGAGCTGCTCGGGAATCCAGAGGATCACTCACCCACCCCCCGATGGAGTAACGGGAGGTGCCCCAAAGACCGCGACGAACGCGTCCACAGCCTTGTTCTTGCGGCGTGGATGGACTACCCTTTCAACGAACGAGGTCACACGAGAACGGCTGTGGAACCCTGTCGTGTCGTGAGACGATGCGGGACTCCTCTTCTATCCGATCAGGTCATTACCCAGCCGAACAGCGCGGGGCAGAGCATACCCCAGAGCTGGGAGCGCTCCGAACAGTGTCACGAGAGACGACCGCGAGTCAGCCAGATGCAGTCGCGAAGTGTAGAAAGCATCTGCCAGATGTTCGATACGACACAGTCACCGGCATCTCCGATCGGCCCGCGTCGGGTCGACCGACCCGACCCCCAAACTGCCCCATCGTACGACCCTAAATCGGCTTCACATTCCATATACTCTCCTCTCCTTGCGGGAGACTATGCCGAATGTGGATCGATCTAGATCGTCCGAGAGCATCTATCCGACTCTTTGATTCCCTGATAGGGTCAAAACCCGATTTAGGTATACGAGCAAAAAACGCCGATAGTTGGCCATCGTCGCTGACGAAACGAGCAAATTCTGGGGTTTCGAGCCTTCTCGACGCTAAATCCGAATCAGGAAATAGCGGTCACAGACCAAGCGAAACTGAAGAGCGAGGAGTGCCGAAGAAGAGCCCGAGGAATAGTCAGCTTGCTGATAAATGTAACGAACAGCGCGGTTTCAAGATACGGACGCAGGCTGAGGAGGACTATCTCATGTAACAATCGAGCCCCGTTCACACGGGTGGTTACATAAGGTCAGTACTTCACGAAGCCGGTTAGTTGAGACGTCTGCTTGCGGAAGGTGTGCTTAGAACCCAGCAAGCAGACAGTAGACTCCATGAGGACCAGATTCTTAACTTCCTCGTCAACACCCTTGACGAGGAAGTTTCGATCACTCTCGGTGAGAACGCTCAGATAACGTCGGAAGAGATCTGTGAGGTCCTCGTCGGCGCGTGCGCCGACGGGACCTCAATCTCGACACTTTGTGAGAATAGTGCTAACTCCCCTCGTGCCAACGCCGTCCTCTATCATCTTCGGACGAAGTTCGAGCTGGAACAGCTCGAACGAGTCGGAAACACACTCCTCCAGCGAGATATTCTCGATGCCCTTCCCAAGCAGGTGGAGGTCGTCGCTGACCTCCACCTGCGTCCCTACTACGGTGACGAAGACGGCACAGAGGGCCTCTACCACTCGGAAGCCAAGCGTGGAACAACCGCATTCCACGCGTACGCGACGCTGTACGCACGCGTGAAGAACAAACGCTACACGCTGGCGGTGCGCCGTCTTGTCGACGGCGACACCGCCAGCAGCGTCCTCGCCGAGTTTCTCGGTATCCTTGACGGCCTTGACCTCGGCGTCAAGGCCGTCTACCTCGATCGAGAATTCTACGACAGCAAGTGTCTCACGCTGCTGCAGGCGCACAACCACGCGTACGTCATCCCGATTATCCGGTGGGGTCAGTCGATCAAGCAAGAACTCTCCGAGGGCTGGAGTCGCGTGATTCACCACGACATGACGGCGAAACTCGACGGTCACAGCTGGACCGTCGAGTTTCCCGTCTACATCGACTGTACCTACCAGAACGGACGATACGACGAACATGGCGTGGCGCGTCACGGCTACGCCGCTGACGCGCCGTTCATCAATTCTCCTCGCGACGCTCGATACCACTACGCGAAACGCTTCGGTATCGAGGCCAGCTACCGACTCTCCGAGCAAACGATTGCGACGACTACGACACAGGATCCGGCGGTACGGCTGCTGTACGTCGTAGTGAGTTTGCTGTTACAGAACGTGTGGCGGTATCTGCACTGGGAGTATGTGGCGACGCCCCGCCGAGGCGGGCGTCGCCTCTGGGAGTGGTCGTATAAGGAGTTCACCAACATGATCCGACGGGCAGCGTGGACGGCCCTCGCGACGCGTCGGGCCGTCCCCGCAAACCGACCGCCGGACGACCGGTTCGTCCGGTAACGACCGATCGAGTACGCCCCTGCGGTGAGTGGCAAGGCTGTCGCGTCGGCGGCGGATCGCCGCCGACAGCGACGATCTTCTCTTGATCTTCCGGTGACCCCCTCGTCAAGATCGATAGTGGAGTCGATTCGACACGGAACTTAAGCTTCAGAGGTGGTTAGCCGAGGAAGTTTCGTGAAGTACTGAAGGTCTGTCACGCTTTGCCGACGTACTCCGACCTGAGTTTGCCGTCCTCCCGGTAGTAGCGGTAGAGGTACGGACCGTGGCCTCGGCCGTCGTTACAGGTGCAGTCAGCACCACACTTCACACGCTCCTTCACCAGCGTCCCGTTCCCCTCATCGCCTTCATCGACGGGTTCGACGTCATCGGGGAGATCGGCCTCGTCGACGGGCTGGCTCCGATACTCGATCAACTCGTCGACGTACGCACGGACGTCTTCGAGCGTCTCCGTGTCCTGTTTTGGGAGTCCTTCGGCGAGGTACTTCGGGAGCGAATCAGGCGGATGTGGTGTGTCGGTCATTAGTCTCGTCTTATGTAACACATGCCTTCCAGTCAACATAGGTATTTACATAAGGTACGGAAGATTCTGACATCAGCGCCTGTAGCCCGGGAAGGCCGATTATGAATGTGAGTCGAGGTCATTCAGGAACGCCCGTCCCTCAACGACTGACGTGCGATCCGCGACACCGACCGCGGAGAGCACATCATCGATGGCTCGCTCGGCGATTCGATCGCTCACGAAGACAGTGACGTGGGACGACCCTTCTGCGACGTACTGATACGCCAGTCCGGCGAGAATCGTATCCGTCTTCTCGATCTCGTCTTCGGTGACGTCGTCTGCAGAAAGCGCGGCCATGCGGGTTCGGGTGTTGTCGACGACCTTGGACACACGGGGGACCGAAAAGTCGATCTGAGCGGGCGTCAACCAGCCGGCCTCCTGTGCGGCGCGGAGCCGGTCGCGTTGGTACTCGTACGCCCCGGGGCTCTCACCGAGTTCTTCGGCCACCTGTTTGGGGACAGTTACCGTGATGTTGTGCGTCCGAACGAAGCGCTCGAACGCCTGGTACTTGTCGTTCGAGGGGCCACCCATCGCGAAGAGGACGCTGCTGTCGATGATGGCGACGCTGTCGCTCGGAATCTCCACCGCCGACATTATTCAGGATGCTCCAGATACGGGTCGTAGGACGCGGCGTCCTCGACGACGTCCTGGAGTGCAGTGAACACGGTCATCCCCTCGACGGGGTGAACACCGAGTTTCGTCGCCGCCGTCCGCTGTGTGAGTTCGCCGTTCATCACGCGGAGCGTGTAGTGGAGTGCCGCAGCTAGTTTCGCGACCCCCTGGCGTTCGACGAATACCCGGATGTCGTCGGTCTCGAATTGTCGACCGACCGCGTCGACGAGGGTGGGTGTCGCAAGAACGTCACCATGCTCGGTGTCGAGTCGGAGGCGAATCGGGACGACGGTGACCGTCGTGGGTGTCACCTCGTCGTTTCGGGAGAGCAGGCCCATCTCCTCGAGCTGGCCGATGTACTTGTACGTCGTCGAGTGTGCCATCTCGAGGTCGGTCTTGATCGTCTCGATCTCGACGGGCCCGTGCTGGAGGATGTAGATGTAGAGCCGTGCGAGCCGCGGTGTGTTGAGGAGCTCAGCGTACGTGAGGAGATCGTTGAACGTCTCCTCGGGATTCGCCACTGTGGAGGGCTGGTCGTCCGTGGACATCATAATACATGTTCTATGGATAGTGTATTAACTCTTGGCGAGTAGTTGGCCATCAAGATGAGAACGCAAGATCTTAACCAACATCTGACGGCAAACTCCTCGTGTGTTGGTTACGAGTTCGCGAGAACTCTCGGAGAGAGTGATACAATTACCGGCATATATTACTGATAATCAGCGTGCGAGGAGTCCCAAATCACGTCACCTCATCGCAGTCATGCGGTTTTCTGTGGGGTTGGAATCGGAGATCATGTTTGGTATCTCGAGTTCTGACGTCGCTATCATTCCTCCTAATAATATGGCAGGCAATACTCCGAATAATCGATGCGTCTCGAAAGGATGAGCTGGTCATGTCAGTCAGAGTCGTGCCACAAATTCGTTAGTCGCTGAGGCGATTTGAAATGAAAGTGCCAAAGAGAAATCCGTGTGGAAACTTAGGGGTCGTCTCGCGAATTTCTCTCCGACAGAGGGGTGAAGAGTTCGAAATCGATCGATTGACCGCCTAATCGACGGCATCGACGCCGAACGCTCTTCATCCAGACCCGATCATGGCTATCGACCAGCACTCACAGCGAAGCGAGCGGAGCAATGACTCGACGACAAACATTGACACGCCGGACGAGAATCAACTGTCCGACAACGTCACCATCACGGCGCTTATCGCCGAAGAACACACGCTTCAATTCGCCGGCCTCGCCGATGGCGGTTCGGAAGCGATTCCAGGGGAAGGAAAGCATTCACCGGACGCCTGGTGTGGAGACGACAGCGTGACGGCACTTGAGCAGGCCATCGCGGTTCTGCCACGAGCCAGTTCCGGGGAAATCTGGGCGACCAACGAGTTCGTTGAAACCGACGGCGCCGTCGACGTCGCTGCTATCGAGTCGGTTCACGGGCTCGATACCGAGACGCTCGAACGGGCGACTGGGCACTCGCTGGACCAGCTAGCCGCCCGAACCGACGCCGAGCCGATCGTGCCCGTCGAGGATCATCAAGACATCGTCGACCGGCGACGGAAGGCGCTGTGTGCGCTGGGCTACGACGTTCGGTTCCGCTGGCAGATCGCCTCCGACCGCTACTCGATCATCAACCCACAAGAAGCTTACCAGCCGATCATCACTGCACTCCAGCGACGAGGTGAAACTGGGGTATTCGGCTGGCTGAGCTACCGCGACTGGGGCGGGGTGCTCAAGCTGTTCGTCGTCTGTCCCGGCCTCCAGCACGTCATCGGCCCGCCTGAGGAGGCAGTCGACATCGACGACGAGGACGATATCGAAGCCCTCGGGGGAAGTCGCGTTGGGGATACCGGGGCGGCGGATTCAGACGAGGAGCTGGTCGTGTACGGCGGCTTCGAGACGGGGTACGACTTTCGGGGAACCCAGACGCTGTGGGCGAAGCCGATTCTGTACTTCCCCGACAGTGAAACGGTCGTTCCGGATACGGGTCAACGCTACACGCGCCGGCACTATGGACAGGCGACCGATGCCGATCACGAACGGGCGAATGACCGGGTGCCCATCAGCGAGTGGTGGGCATCGATCTACGACGACGTCGAGACGCGAATGGTCGACGTCGACGAAACACTCCGGCGGGCCCGGGCGATCACCTACGATTTCGAGGCACTCCCGTTCTCGGCTGCCGACTGCTACCGATACTGGGGTATTGCCGACACGTATGCCGCTGTCGCGGCTGAGCGGGCGACCAGCCTCGCCGATCCCACGTCCCGACCGACGGTGTCCAACCTGCAGCTATCGTTGCTGATTGCGCTCTTGGAGGAGTACACCGGGTCGTGGGCATCAAACACGTATCAGGAGTATATCGAGGTCGCCGGCGAGTTGCTTCGGACCCCGGCGATGATGATCCAACTGGCCATGCAGGAACACGACCGGCAGGTCGAAGACGCGGCTGAACGGGTCCTCACAGAGGGCCAGCAGACGTTGAGCGACGCCCTCGAGGATATCGTCGATATCCCGGGCATCGACGTCGACACGGAGGCTGCGCTCTCGGATGGGGAAGCCCAGCGACTCCACGACCGGGTCCAGCAGCAGCTAGACGATATGTAAACTGCCCCACCTACTCCCTCGGCGCATACGCGCCTCAGTCCTTGAGGATGGGCTTTGATGTGGACTCCCGGCAATCAGTCCCCAGCAAGAGGCTGGTGACTCTCGCCGTTCAACGCCCCACCATTTATACGCACGTCTACTGGTGCGTCTCCGCTCCCCGACGTGGGCGAGGAACGGAGTCTGTGTGTCCGCTTCCGGACGTACCGTAGCCCGATGTTCTTTGCGGCATTGTAGTCCGCGTTCACCTTGTACCCGCACATCTGGCACTCGAAGTGTTCCCCGTGGCGGTTATTCTCATGCGTGAACCCGCAGTCCATCCGAGAACACTGTTGGGACGTGTGGTTCGGCGCGACTTGCTCCACGGAGACACCGCGCCCAGGAGCCTTGTAAGAGATGTACTCAAACAGGCGTCGGAACGCCCATACGTGGTGCCATTTCGCCTGCGGAAGTCGCTCACGAATGTCGGTCAAATCCTCGAACACGATAACGTCGCAGTCGTGTTCGATGGCTTCCGAGACGATCTCGTTAGCGACGATGTGGATGTACTGCTTTCGCCATGCGTCTTCGCGCTTGCCGAGGCGAAGTAGGCCGTTGTGCGCGGCTTGCGTCCCGCCCTGTTGCATTTCCCCGCGTCGCTTCTCAAACTCACGACACCAGTGGTCGTAGTCGTCGCCGTGCCAGAACGTGCCGGTCGAGGAGACGGCGAGACTGTTGACGCCGAGGTCAATACCGAGGACCGTTTGGTCGGGGTGCTCGGTATCTGCCAGAACCTCCGCGGCGTCGTCCTCAGAACGTGAAGCGTTCTCGTGTGGGGACGAGATGCACGTTTCGTCAACGCCGTCAATCCGTCGAGTCGAGATGTTGAGATAGAACTCGTCGGTCGCCGCGTCGTACCGAAGTGTACTCTCGCGGAACTCGTAGTCTTCGGAGAGTACGTACCGTTCGTAGGGCGTCGGGCTGTCTGCCGGGAGAACAAACGACGGTTCGACCCGGCCCTCAACAGTCGCCAGTGACACCTTGTTGCGGTAGGAGGTTGCGCTCCGCGTATCGTAGTCCATCGTTTCGAGGGTGTCATAGAACGATTAGCACACCAAAGAGCAGGGTGAACGCTGAGGTGGATGAGTTCAGCGACCCTGCAAGATGATCCTTCGGTAGACTCGTTCTTCAATGCCGTGGAGACAGAGACGCTAGCGCTGTTCGAGCACCTCTCTTTCGAGTTTCTCGAAGAGTTCGACGTGTTCGCCCCGGCGAAGACGGGGCGAACACGAGACCACGAACCACCAGAACTGATGCGTGGCTTTCTCCACTGCTACTACAAGGACATCTACGGCATTCGTCCCGTTGAACGAGAGCTTCGGAACACGGTCGTCTGGCTGAGCTGTGGATTCGATCGACCGCCGTCGAGAGACGCGGTCGATCGCTTTCTCACCGATCTTGAACACGTCGTTGACAAGGTGTTCGACCACCTCGTCGAGCAGGCCGCCCGGCGCGGCCTGCTCGACTTGACCTACTGTATCGATTCAACAGACGTGAGGGCGATGCCCGCCGATCCAGACGCCTCAAAGTGCTACGATCCAACCGACGACGAGTACTACTACGGCTACGGCTGTACGATCGTCTCGACCGGGCAAAAGATCCCGATCGGAGCGGAGTTCACCGAGAGTAAGCAAGCGCCAGAAGAGACGGCGATGCGCGTCACGCGTGACGCGCTCGCCGTCGCCACACCGATCTGGATGGTCGGTGACAGCGCCTACGACACGCTCGACTGGCACGACCACCTGCTGACCGCAGGGGTCGTGCCAGTCGCTCCATACAACGCCCGGAACGCTGATGACCCGAAAGACATTGAGTACAGGGTCGAAGACCGCATCACCGAACACGGCGAGGACGTTCAGTTGAAGCAGTCCACGTTGGATGAGACGTACAACCGCCGTAGTGGAGTCGAACGAACCAACGAATCAGTGAAGGACTGCGGCCTCGGGCGAACGCACGCCCGAGGCCGCGTCCACGCACGGGCGCAGGTATTTCTCGCCCTGTGCCTTCGCCTCGTCGTCGCAATCACCAACTACGAACGTGGAGACAATCCGGGAAGTACCGTGATCACGGTGTGAGAACTCTTCTATGACACCCTCTTTCGGCGGTAAAATTTGGGCAGGAGACGCGTTGTCCCTTCTTCCACCGTTCGATAACGCCTTTGATCGCTTCGACGGCGCGTTTGATGGCGGCTTGGACGAGTTGTGCCTGTAGCTCCGTCTCCTCACGAAGTTCGGAGTAGAGCGCGTCTCGGACTTGCCGTTTGTTGGTCTTGCACTCAGTGTAGGAGGTGTCCGACCAGCAGTAGTCGGCAGTTCGGTTTGCGCAGTACAGGTATTGGTCGGCGGTTCGGTGGAGTGCGTCACGTTGCTCGTCGGGAACAGCGAGTTTCACGACGGCGGTCCGACGCACGTCCATACTTCAGAGAGTACCTAATGGTAATTGAACATTCGGGAGTCGGCCGGTCGCAGTACGTCGGTTGTATCGTACCATGTCGTTTTCCTCTCCGGCCTACTCGCTCACTTCGTTCGCTCCTTGAGGCTGGAGGCTCCATCTTGAATTATGCTGAGTTGACCGAGCGTTGACTCGACGCGTGCCGATTTCTCGCTTCCAATCGAACGACGGAGACTCCGAGAAAGGCAGTGAGTGTGCCTCGACTCGGAGGCTCCAGAACGCACCCGTACCATGTCATCCACAACTAGCGACGACGCGGACAGCCAGCCCGACGAACAGGCCGTCTTGAGCCATCTCGTACGGCGACTCCTCCAGCGTGAAGGCGGCCAGATCCCGCTCGAACGAGTCACTCTCCGGGTGAGCGACTACGTCGACATCGGCGAGCAGGCCGCCGCAGACCTCATCGACGAGGGTGTCGACGCCGGAATCTACACGCTGGAGCGAGGTGCGGGTGGAACGACGACGATCACCGGCGTCACTCCCCACGGTCCCGAACCCGAAGTCATCGTCGCGGCCTTCGGGGCCGCGGTGGATACGCCCGACTTCACCATCATCAGCGTCGTCACCGAGAGCATCGATGAAGCCCTCCGGGAGGCGGGCTACGAGACGTTCGCGGACCTCGCTAACGCCGGTGTCGACGACCTCGTCGGGCTGACCGGGACGCTCACCGAAAGTCGGGCGGCAGCCATCCTCCAGGAGGCACCACAGCACGTCCCCGTCGGGACTCGTCTCGCATCTGCAGCCGCCCAGCGGTATGCCCGGCGGCTCGACAGCGAGACGGACCGTGGCGTGGCGCGGGTAGTCGACCTCGCGACCACCGATGTCGCCGTGGGCGAACCGGTCTACCGAACAGATGATCTCGATCCCGACGCTCTCGAGGCGCAGTACGTCAGCGCGATTGGTCGTAACGCCGACGATCCAGTAGCGACCGGCCTCCACCTCCTCGACGATCCAGATCATCCTGACGTGCCGAAAGCAGCGACTCACCCCGACGCCGGCGACGACGCGCTCTCCGTCGACGACGCCGGCCCGGTCGTCCCGCCGGCTGTTCCCATCGAACCGCGACTCCAACTCCCGCTCGATGAACTGCTCGCGAAGAAACTCGCTCGAGGGTTGGTCCCCGTCCGTCTCGTCGGGCCGCGCGGCTCAGGAAAGAACTACCTGATCAAGTACCTCTGCCACGAGACAAACCGGGGATACGTCTCCATCGACTGTGACGAGGCGACCCACACCGAGGACCTGTTCGGGCCGCTCACGCCGACCGAGGACGGGCTGATCGTCCCTCGAACCGGGCCCGCCAAGCAGGCACTGCTGAACGGATCGGTCTTGGTGCTCAACGAGTTCCCCGTGATGCGGGCCGGCGCCGCGATGTCGCTGCATCGCCTGCTCAACGAGGGGAAACTACTGGTGAAGGCTCACGGCGAGCTGGTCGAGCCACACCCCTCTGCGCGGATCGTGATCACGATGAATCCGCCGACGCGGGAGTACCGCGACTCAGAGCCGATGAACTCTGCCACCCGAGGGCGGTTCAGGGCGCTCGAACAGCCCTACATCCAGGACGTCGAGGTCGAACTCGACACGCTGGATGCTCAGGTCAACAGCGGCTCCATTGTGGTCGACAGAGGCACTCTCAGAAAAATCGTCCAGTTCGCCCACCAGACTCGCCAGAACGAGAACTGGCCGACGCTGTCGACCCGGAACCTCGTGGTCGTCTGTGAACACATCGAGGACGGCGCCGCGCCGAAGGCCGCGGTGAAAAACGAGGTGTGGGCGGTTGCTGAACCGAATCAGTATCCCGGAGATACCTACGAAACGCTCGACGATTATCTGTGACCTCCCGCAACCGCTCAGTTCTGTCGTTCTTGACTGATGAATACGATATAATCAGTATGAGTAAGAAACTATTAGTTCGCAGCTCCCGAAGGACAGCGCATGAGTGAGAAACAGCCGGCCTGGCCAGCGGGGATGGACGCCGCCGAGCGCGTCCGACACGTCGCGCTCACCCGGACGACGCCACGGAATGCCGGGTGGATCGCGACTGAAGCCGACGTCTCCCGCGATACGGCCGTGAAGTACCTCTCGCGGATGGCCGAGCAGGGAGATCTCGAGGTCGTCGAGACGGCCGAGGGGACCTGTTACAAGCCAGATCCCGTCACCCAGTTCCTCGACGAGGTCCGCGACCTCGCGGAAACACACTCGCAGGAAGAACTCACCGCGGAACTCCGAGACATCGCCGACGAGATTGACCGCTGGAAGCGCGAGTTCGACGTGGAGTCGCTCGCTGAACTCCGCCAGTCGGTCGGCAACGACGATCTCTCGGCCGAGCAACGCCGCGAGCGGCTCGACGTCGTCGAGGGATGGGAGTACGACGTCGAGGTGCGTGAGGCGGTCCGGCTGGCCATCGGGCTCACCGAGTCGCTCACCGAACTCGGCGCGGGGACGGACCCAGGATACACCCCAGACAGTCACCTCCAAGAAGGCTGAGGATAGATGGTCCTCTTTCTCGCGGGCGGCAGTGGGTACACCCGACGACAGGGACTTCGTCGAGTGAAAGAGCGATTGGAAAACGTCCCTGGGGCGTCGAATATCCGGTACGAACCCTCCGCGATCAAGCCAACAGCTGTTGTCGTCGTCGTCGACATCGAGATGTTCCTTGAAGAGCCGTTCCCGCGAGACACGGGGCGACTCGAAGTCGTCTGGCGGCCACGTGAAGCGACGGACCTCCAGCGCGTCCAGTGGATCGACGATGCTGTGAGTCTGGGCTGGCACAAGGACCGCGACCATTCTGACCTCGGGACGACGCACTTTCAGCACGAAATGAGCGACGGGGCCACGCCGCACCGGGAGCCGGCACACATCGAGGTAGAAGCCCCGGTGAGCTTCCTCGAGATCTGTCTCGACCGACTGCCGGACCGGATTCGGGTGACTAGCGACTGATCGTGTGTATGTGGAGTGGAAGTACGACCGCTCCCAAAGCAAGCATCTCGCTCGGGAGATCGAAGCCATCCCACACATCCGTGGCCACCGGGTCACTGTCCGCGTTGTCGAGAGGCTCGTCTACTCTCGCGGGTTTAGCGCTTACAAGAGAGCAGAGAGATTCAGTACCTCCCATTCCTCATCATGTCCGAGACCAACTCCGCCAGCGACTCGAGCGCCCTCGTCGAAACCTTCAGCTCCGATGTCCACGCCCTGGTGCGGGCGTCAGCCGGTCGGCGCGACCGGCTCCGGTCGTTCCTACAGGGCCATCTCCCGGCCAGCGTCGATGTGGAGGTCGTCCTCACCCCAGCAGTCCAGACGGCGGCGGTCCTGCCTGCCGACACCGACGCGCTGGTCAGCAGTGACGCAACCGACCTCGAACGGCGGCAGGCCACTCAGTTGCTCGAGGGCATCGACGCCGAATTTCTGGTACTCATCACGACCGCGCCGGCGCCGCTGGAGCGGGTGCCGCTGAACGATCAGCTCACCGCCGACCACGCCCACCAGTTCGGCCTCGCCTTTCACGAACTCCTCCACATCCTCAAGACTGCGATAGCCCCGATCGCCGCGCTGCTCGACGCCGAAGTCGACCCGGAATACCATCGCTACGTCCACGAACTGATCAACATCGTCGAGGACGGCGCAATCGAACACGAGGCGATCCGCGGCGCAAACTTCAGCGACACTGCCGAGATCCGACTCGAACTCACCCGCCGGATCCACTCCCAGACCCCCGACGATCTGGGAGACGGTCAGCAGGTACGCCTCTCGTTTTGGGACGCAGTCACCACCGGTCTGTACGATGCTGCGGTGTACCCGACCGGCACCACCGAAGTCCTGCTCGACGAGGGTGACGACCGCGTCGGGTTCGTCTCCGATGGCGACGAGATCGCCTTCGGGACGGTACGAGATCCGCTGGAACAACTCGCTGCTGATGCCCTCGCTATTCGGGGCGTCGACCTCGACGACGCAACCCACACGCACGACAAGACCGCCTCGGTCGAGCGAGCACGACGCGTCATCGACACTTGGACATCGACGCTCCAGCCGATCGTCGCAGGGACCGTCGGACCGACCGATGACTCGCAGGGGAACGAAGACACCGCCTCGGGGAACGACAGTCATGACTGCTCCCCGCCACAGGATGACCCGGCGGAAACCCCCGGGGAAGCTGGTGTCTCGCTCGATCGCGAGGCGACGGAGGACCCGTATCAAGACGTGTTCGACCACCCGACGGTGACGCCGGACCCCGACATGGATGATGCGAACAGCTCGGTGAGTTCTCCCACGTCAGATCTTGAGGAACCCACCGGCGACCCCGCATCGCCTCCAGTCGAACAGAAAGGGAGTGGCCAGAATCATGACGATCATCTGCCGGGAGCGGACGGCGACTCAGAATCAGGGTCGGAACCAGCCATCAAACCAGGCGAAGAGCTCGACGATCACCCATCGAGACCGCAAGCACTCGCAGTGGCTGCCGAGCGAGCTCGCGAAGACCGGGACGATCCGGGAAACGGAGGCAATCACTCGTCTCCGTTAGGTCCTCAAGATGGTCGGGCAGATGCCGACAAGGATGAAACCTTGGCGCAGACATCGCTCGAGGCATTTCAGTCTGGATCGGCAGCGTCCGAGCCCTCCGAGGAAGGCCCAGAAGACGACGGGATGGGCGACCCAAAGCAGTCCAGTGAGGACGAACCAATAGACGGTCGGGCTGACGATATCGATCACGAAGCAGCGGACGAGCCGTCGCCGGGGCCGGCTCACGGCGGCGACGAGCAGGTCGCACCGTCGCCGGCGGAGTACGAGCAGGCACTTGAGCACGATCGAGAGGCGGCCCAGCGCGAGGCAGCACGGGAGCAGGTCGACCGGGAGGCCGTCGAACGCGAACTTCAAGAGCTCAATGGCGTGCTCGACCGGCAGCAGCGGGACAGTGAACAGTACTCTGGTGACGGGCCCAAGTCCGCGGCTGAGACGCACGACGCGGGGGGAGCGGGGCTGGCCCAGAGAGCCTCGGCGACATCGTGTTCGCCCCGGTCACCGATGATCTCGTCTCACCTGGCCAGTGGGCTGCCGTCGAGGACGGCGCCGCCCGCGTTGCGCAGGTCCTTGAGAAGGAACTCACGCTCGAACGCCAGCAGGGAACCCGGACCGGTCTGACGGCCGGGAAGTACGATACCCGCGCCGGGCACCGGCTCGCCATCGGCGATCCGCGGGTCTGTGAGACCCCGACACCAGGCCAGGAGAAGCGTTACGCCTTGGTGCTCGTGTTGGACCGGTCGGGCTCGATGCGTAACGGCGATCCCCCGAAGATAGAGGTGGCCACCCGGGCGGTCGCCCGGCTCGCCGTCGCTGCCGAAGGCTTGGGGATTCGTGTCGCCATCATCGACTTCATCGACGGTCAGGCCCGTCTCGCGAAACCGTTCGCCGTCGAGACGCGTCACGTCCAGACGACGCTCCTCGATACCGACTGTGGTGGCGGGACGCCCCTGGCCGAGGCGATCGGCCTCGCCCGGACGATCGTGGACACCCAGCGTGACGAGCCGTTGATCATCACCATCACTGATGACCGCCCGAGCGACGTCGAGGCCGTCAAACGCGAACTCCGAGGCTCGTATGCGCCGGTGTGTTCGCTAACGGTCGCGACTGACTGTGGACCGGGGACGCTGGCACCAGATGCAATGGAGTTGGCCCCGTACTACGAGCGGCAAGCAGCGGTATACGATATAGACGCCATCGATGATCGCCTCGATCAGTTCGCGAGTCTCCTCACCGGAATATGAACCTCCTATCGTCGGTCGACGGCAGATTCCCGCGGATGTCTCGCTATGTGCAGTTCCATTTGTCACAAATGGTAAAAATAGACGTTTCTTATTGACCGACCGAGTAACCGTGGCTGGGTAAGACGGGACTCAGCGTTGCGGTGTGTTGGTGTCATATGCTGCCAAACACAGATCGTTGTGTGCCCGGGCGCCTGGCTGCCCACTGCTGGGAGCGGCCGGCCAACGGCAGTGGGTACCACTCATAGCAGGAACGCGAACACAGGGTATGAGGCGACAATCGCCAGCGACGGCGTCAACACCCACATCGTCACGATACGTTTGGCCGCCGCCGGGTTGAAGAGACTTCGCTCGTCGATATCTGCCGGTCCCTCAGCGCCGATATCTGGGATGTCCGGGGTTTCGTCTGGCTTCTTGGGCGATTCCTCTTCTCGAGCAATATCCCCAATGGTCGGGCTGGCAGGAGCATCCTCAGCGCGTGAGGTGACTAATGCGCCAGTCGAGACGTCTACTACCGGACCAGCTGGCGATGGCGTCGCCAACTCCGCCAAAGTCGCTGCCCGACTCGCTCGACCCCATCCGAGCCCAATGATCGTCGAGGTCGTACTGACGGCGAGACTCGCTGGAATTCCGAAAGACGAGAGAATGGTGATAACCGTTCCACCGACCACGGACACGATTAGTGAAGCGAGTATCGGTAGCTCCGTGATATCGTCTCCAACCGTTTCTAGCGTGCGACGGGCGATTGTGAAACTGCCCAATCCGAAGGCCCCCACCGCGAGCAGGACGCCCTGATTGACCGTCAGCGAACCTCCAGAACCGACGAGAGGGGCAACGGCGTTCGCAGCGTTCGACGCCCCAGCCGAGAACGCCATGTAACAGCCGATGATGACTACCGCGAGTGACCCGACGATATCCTGCAGTGATGCGTTCTGATTTATCGACGGCCGTGGAATCACTCCTGATCGGTCGAGTTGGATGAAGTGGAGATTGAACGTCGTAAACGCGATGTACCGGTCGAGATAGGGGTAAATATAGCGGCCGACCACGACCCCGATACACAAACAGATCAGCGGGGCGACGATCCAGGCTGAGACGATAACGAACATCAGCGCCTGATTGAGGGTGCCGGATGCAAGGCCCAATCCGACAATGGCACCTACAGCGGTCATCGAAGTCGAGGCTGGGACGCCATAGAGATTCGATATCAACAGTGATGCGCCGGTAAAGAACAGAACGGCGACACTGGCGATGGGGGTAAACTGGGCTGCCGGCACGATACTGCTGCTCATCGTCGCGATGACGTTCCGTCCGACGGTCCACGCCCCGAGAAAGCCAAAGCCAACGAACAACGCCCCCGCAGTTGTCTTCCGAATCAGGCGTGAGCCGACTGCAGGGCCGAATGCCACGCCCGTGGATGATCCGCCAATGTTGAACCCAACAAATACGGCGACAAGGATACCGACGACGGCCAGGAGTGCCACCATCGTAATTGCATCAACATTGCCAGGCTCCACTTTATAAGCTCTGACATCAGGTCCGGCTGACACCGGGTTTCAACGCTGAAGAGTGGTTGATGCGAGTCTGACCAATGGTTTATGATTCTGCCCGCCGTCCTTTACCCATGATTTCCCGCGTTCTTGTCCCGATGGACGAGTCCGAGATGGCTGAACACGCGCTGGAATACGCGCTTGAGGCGCATCCAGATGCGGAAATTACGGTCTTACATATCGTCGGTGAACCCTCAGCGATGATGGGAAAAGCGGTAGGACTTGCACTTGAAGACGATTTTGAGGAGGCAGTGGAGGAGCGCGCATCACAAGTCCATGAACGAGCGCATGAGATAGCGCAAACCTACGAGAAAGAGATAACCACGGACGTTGCGTGGGGGCGTCCAGCGAAAGCAATCATCAATCGAGCAGCTGATTTCGATACTGTTGTGATTGGTAGTCACGGTGGATCGCTTGCGGACCGGTTGTTCGTAGGTAACGTTGCCGAGAAGGTGTTCCGCCACTCACCGGTTCCGGTAACTGTTGTTCGATGACTCGTCTGTACTGACTATCAGCTATTCATCCTGATCAGCAATCTGGCGTGCTGCATATGCGCTGTGTATCTTGCACTGACCTACCTACCAATCTCCCGATATATTCCGCTGTTTCACTGGGCCTTGTTTAGACGCCAAATTTCGAGCGTAACAGGGGTTCTGACGCACTCCTAAAGGGATTGATGCGGAAAGTGTTGAGATGATGTTCTCCGCTCAAGCCGTTCATTCATCGGATAACGTCGGTTTGTGACCGATCTCGGATCGTCTATCGCTCCAGTTCGCCACTCTGTTTGAAGCACATTCGGGGGAGAAGACCTCTCCCACCTATTTTCGAGCGTCTAAACAAGGCCCAAACACTGTACTCATTCTGCCTTGTTGAACGCAAGACAGCGTCGGGGTGGGGTTGCTGATCTACAATTTTACGGCGCTAAAGACGGCTTCTCGCCCTCAGAAGATGCAGTAGCTGTCACTCACAGCGGTTGCTGATGAGTCAAAACTATGGTACCTTGCTCCATTGTTCCGGTGACGGCGGCGATGCCTCTCCCGGATACGTCCGGAGAAGGGGAGCAGACGGCGAGCCCTAACTCGCCGCCTGCGTCAGGTTATGCACGATGCACTTGCGAGTCAGCTCCCGGAACTGGCCATGCCAGCTCCGGGAGCGGAGCTTCTCGCCGTCGTCTTCCTTCAACTGCGAGAAACCTGTCTCGCTCATCCAGCGTTGGTTGTAGTCCTCGTTCATCCGGGCGTTGTGGGCCTTCTGCAACGGTGTCTGCTCCCTGTGCTTGATCAACGGTCGCGTTGAGTTGGAGCGACACTCCTCGCGGAGGTCGCTCCACGAATAGTTCGCATCAGCAGACAACACACGCAGGTCTTCCGCGTTCCGGCGGAAGACCTGCATCCCGATGTGGCCGTCCCAGGCTTTCTTCGTCGTGAAATGAACGTCCTTGATCGCCAGCGAGTTCACGTCGATCAAGATCGTCGTCTTCATCGACTGGAACGAGTAATTCGCGCGGTCGCGGTAGTGGTAGCTGGTTTGATCGCGCTGGAAGCCACTCGCGTCAATCGCGGCTTCACCACTCCAGCCCGCCTGCTCCGCCGAAGCGCGGAGCAGGCGGCGCAGGTCACGCATCCGGTACTCTTGTTCCCACCGGCAGAACGAACTGTAGTGCGGTGCCTCGTCAAGTTCGAACACGGCGAGGACACCGGGCATCTCGTTAAGATAGTCTTCAGTCTCACGGAGGCTCTTCTCCAACTCGACGCGGTACAGAATCAAGGCGATCTGCACCCATTTCGCGTACCCGCCCGCGCCGTCCGGCGCGGCGGGTACTTCCGGGTCGTCAACGTGCTGTTTGGCAAGATCTCGACACATCCGTGCTAGCCGTCTGAGCGATGCCATATCGCCAGACGGCGTCCAATTACGGGTTAGCGTGACGGAATCTTCCCGTGAGAGCGTCTGAAGCTGCCGTTAGTCGACCGCAAAACAAGGCAACTCATTCTCCAGATTTCGACCTCGCGTTTAGTCTACGGCGTGTCGAAATCGGAGTACCACGTGTTTCCCGAGGTCTTCTCTCGCGTTCACTCAACCCGGCAAACGCCCCACTATGCAGTGGTGGTAGTCGGACTCATTACGATTCCCTTCATTTTCCTCGGCGATATCGGAATCGTGGCCGGATTGGCCAACCTCATGCTGTTAATCGTCTTTGTGCTGGTGAATGCCGCGTTGTTGAAACTCCGGTATTCTCGGCCAGATTTAGAACGCGGGTTTCGAACGCCGCTTAACATCGGCCAACTGTCAATCACGGCGGTTGCAGGGCTTCTTTCGTCTCTCGGGCTGATCGCGTTCTACGTACTCACGTGGGAACGTGACTCCCAATTCGAACGAAACTCCGGAGACCCTGTCTTCTACGGGAAGTACAGCAGTGCTTGGTGATCGTGAAAGCAGGAACCGCTCCCCCAATCAACCCCAGAATTGACGTGATTCAACCGAATTACGGGAGGAGTGTGATCCCGTACATAATCATAACACGAGTACGAATAGTGGCTCGATTCTCAGGGTTGGGGGGAGGTGCAGTAGCCGAACCCACGACGGACGCTACGTACTCGCTTGGAATGCCTGTCGGCGACGATAAGGGCACTACTCTGAAGTCTGCTCAACGTTGTCTTCGATCCATCCTCCGCGGAGATCCCGATACTCATCGGGTTTAGGGTAGTGTGGTTTGATGTCGAGCACGGGCGTCCCATCTACCGTATCAAGCCCCTCGACGTGGAGCACGGCGTCGGTAATATCGGTCAACCGGACGACCGTGAGGGCGATCGGATTGGGCCGCTTCGGGCCGCGTGTCGCGAATATCCCAGGGTGGAGTTCATCGACGAAGGATGGCGACGTCCTGAGCGTATACCCCTCGATCAGGTGGAGGTGAGCCACGATGACGATGTGAGAGAATCCATCGAGTAGGGCGAGGCCGTCCTGATATTCCGCTTCCAGTTCGATCCGGCCAGTGGCGTCGACCGACCGACTCGGTTTGAGTGGCACGTCTTCGGGCGTGTCGAATGGCGAACGGACGACGCCGATCGGATGGTAGACGACCGGGTCCATGGCTATCGTGCCACCTCCCGTACGGCACCGACGTGCGTCGGAACGGTCACGCTCGTCTGCGCAACCAGAGTCGATAGCAGTCGGCCCGCGTCGAGCGTCTCAGCGACCATGCGTGTACCCCCTATCGGGAAGGGGCTCGTCATCGATCATCACGTCACGATCGGTGACGTTTCCGACGATTGAGATCGGGATGGGTGAAGCGTCTCGTGCGGCGTCGATCCGGTCGTGGGAAATCGTGAACACGAGTTCGAAGTCCTCGCCCGTATAGAGCCCGAATTCGCGTTCTTCCGCGTCTGTCGTCGCCAACTCGCTGACTGTCTCGTCGGGGGGGACTCGATCCCATTCGATCGCGAAGCCACAGTCGCTCGCGTCAGCCAACTGATGGAGTGACCGAGCCAGCCCGTCGCTCGAGTCCATCATCGCGGAGACGTACGGGGCGAGTGCCCGGCCAGCCGAGACGCGGGGTTCGAATTGAAAGAGGGCGTTCGCCCGCTCGTAAGCGTCTTGCTCGAACAGCCGCAAGGCCGCTCCGGTCCGTCCGAGCGTCCCAGTCACACAGACGACGTCTCCGGGGGAGGCCGTCGACCTGAGCGTGGGGGAGTCGGTGTGTCCGATCGCTGAGGAGGCAACCGTGAATTCATCGTGCTGGTCGAGATCACCACCGACGTATCGACTATCCGTTAGTTCGCACACGTCGCGGGCTCCCTCAATGAAGGCATGCAGTTCGTCGGGATCGAATTCGGGGGCTGCGTACACGGCGATGGCGGCGGTCGCGTCGGCTCCCATTGCGGCGATGTCGGACAGCGAGGCACCCACGGCCCGCCAGCCGGCAGTATATCGTGTCGTCCCCGCCGGAAAATCGGTCCGTTGGTGGAGCATGTCGGTCGTGAAGATCAGATCATCGACGACGGCAGCGTCGTCACCGGTATCGGGGAGCCACTCGTAAATCGCGGCGAGTGATTCACGTTCGTCCATACCCAGAGCACGGGTGCCACGATGGACTATTTTTCCCCGGGATACGTTGACAGCGATATACATGGGAAATCCCTCGTTTACGATTCAGCACCTCAATGAGAATCCAATCGCGTCGCGGTCGACAGAGTTCGTCGAACGGAAGGGGATCGGTCACCCGGACTCGATATGCGACGGCATTGCCGAGGCCATCTCGCGACGCCTGTCGCGACGATATCTCGACGAATTCGGACAGATTCTCCATCACAACACCGACAAGGTCCAGCTCGTCGCCGGATCGACGGAGCCAGCCTTCGGCGGCGGTGAGATCGTCGATCCGATCTACGTCCTGCTCGGCGGTCGAGCGACGAAAACCGTCGACGGACAGCGAATCCCGGTCGACGACATCGCCATCGACGCCGCGGGCGACTACGTCGACGACCACTTCCAGGAGTTGTCTCCCGACATGGTCGAGTTCGACTCGCGTATCGGAGAGACGTCAGCTGATTTGCAGTCACTATTCGATGCGCAAGGCACTCCCCGGGCGAACGACACCAGCGTCGGTACCGGCTACGCCCCGCTCTCCGAAACTGACCGGATCATCAACGGGCTCGAACCGGAGCTACGCGAACGAATTTCGGCAATCGGCGAGGATATCAAGCTAATAGGGTGGCGGACGGACGACGAACTTCGGATTACCGTCGCAGCTGCCGTCATCTCTCGATACGTTTCGGACATCAGCGAGTACGTCAATGTGAAAGAACGAATTGCGGATACCGTCACCCAATACGCGAACAAGCACACGGGGCGAACCGTGCACGTCGACGTGAACGCCGCTGATGATCTCGAAACAGAGACCGTCTATCTCACCGAGACCGGTCTCTCTGCAGAGATGGGGGACGACGGAAACGTCGGACGAGGAAATCGCGTCAACGGGGTTATCACACCCCATCGGCCGATGAGCCTCGAAGCATCGGCCGGGAAGAACCCGGTGAGTCACGTCGGAAAACTGTACAACCTCGTCGCCACGAACGCCGCAAAGCGCATTCATCAGACGCTCGGAGCGGCACACACAGAGGTCAAACTGCTTTCACAGATCGGAACTTCCGTCACGGAACCCGTAGCCGTCGATGTCGATACGACAGCTCGTGACGATGAAGAGATCCGACGAATCATCACCGCCGAGCTCGAAACCATCGATTCGCTCACCCGTGATCTCGTGACCGGGGACGTACAACTGTTTTAACGCTGAAAAGTCCGAACGAACCTCAGGTGCCGATATGGACCGCTCCCGATCAGGAGATCAGCATTCGATCGGAGCAGACTATCGCACTGATGGCCGTGGTTCAGTGGCCGGTGGTACGCTCGTCGGCCTGACGACGGAAGACGGCGTACTCATGGCGGTCGGCACCCGGACGAGCCGGGGAGTCATTGTTCGTAGCGAAGGGGTCCGGAGAATTCTCAGGTTCATCCGACCGCTGTCCTAGGGTCGCCCGATAATCTCGGTGCTGTGCAACCGTTCGTACGGGCGATCAGATCCGAAGCAGACCGCTACAAAACCTCCCATGATGAACCGATGGACATGACGGCCCTCAGTACCGTTGCCGTGACGAACCTCCGGGAGCGCTCCATGCCGGAAACGACGTTCCTCCTCGGTGGTATCGACGTCGACGGACCGCACCTCTTCACGCTCGGCACGGACGAGGGCGCTCTCGAGGACCCGTACGCCGCGGTCGGGAGCGGTCAGCAGATTGCCTATGGAATCCTCGACACGGGAGTTCCACAGTCGCTCACGACATCGAAGGCACGATTGATAGCAGCCCGTGCCATCCAGAGCGCAGCCGAGCGGGACGTGCAGATCGGTATCGGAGTTCACGTCGCTGAGATCTCGGACGACGGCGTGGACATTCACCCCTACGAATCCGTCGACGACCTCCTGGAAGGCCGTTAATCGCCTCTTCTGGCTTCTCGGCCGAGTCGTTCTTCGACGGCGGTGACTTTTTCGCTGGCACGCTGCTGAACCGTCCGCTTGTCGTCTATCTTCAACGTCGTAATCACTCGATCTTCGTCGACCGCCTCGTGTGCTGCCTCCGCCGCTGCGAACAGTTCGTGGACGTCGTTGGCCTCCAAGATCGTCCCCATCGGTGTGGTCTCATAGGTTACGTCGAACGGCTCAAGCGCTTCGACGGCCTTCGAGATTTCTCCCGACATGCTTCCTTTCCGAACAGGGATGACGTTCAGTTCGGCAATTGCCGTCATACGCTAGCAGATGTCGACCGCCGATATAATGGCGCGGTCGGATCGTCCCAGGTAAACGAGCGCGTCTCCAACAGTCGAGGCGATCCAGTACTGGGCCACAGCTGCTACATGGTTGCCTTGATCCCGACGAAGGACCCATCCCCATACCCTTCTTCGATCGGTTCAGGCTCGTCGATCTCGTCGGGCCAGTGGTAGATGGTCTGCACGAACTCGAACTCCGAGAACCCCGCATCTTCGAGCGCGTCGACGAGTTCGTCGGTCGAAACGAACACGGCCTCCCGATAGAACGGATTCTCCGACTTCTTCTCCTGGTAGATCCGACCGACTGGACTATCCTTGTCGATATAACCGATGACGAGCGATCCGTCCGGGCGCAGCACTCGCCGGGCTTCAGCCAGTGTCTGAGGGATGTCGTCGACAAAACAGATCGTCGTGACGATCAGCGCAGTGTCGAATGTCCTGCCGTGTTGAATAGCCTCTGAGTCATAGTCAGAGCGGCTCACAAAGCGGTTCTATGTTAGTGATGGCGAACATGAGGACGATTTCACGGAACTGCCGATACCAGCCAAGCGCTCGCACGGCGTCGCCGAGCGAGCGCTTCGTTGTCGAGTACGAGGTTTCGGCCATCCAGCGCTGAGAGTAGCCTTTTGTCCGGATGAACGCGTTATGACCTACCGTGAGCGGCTTCGATCCACGCTGTAAGATGAGTGGATCGACACCGAGTGCGTAGAACTCGTATTTCGTGATCCAGTTGTGGAAGGCTTTGTCAGCCGCCACGGACAGCAGGTCGTCCGCGTTCCGGCGGACGACCTGCGGCCCTGTCTTCGTATCGTGCTTCCACCGTGCCGAGATATGAACGTCGAGGACGGCAAGAGACTCTACATCGGTTAGCGTCGTCACTTTCAGTGTCTGGACCATCGGTGTTCGGTTAAGCATTGGATCGCCTCATGAAGGCCTCAGCCACTCGTTCGCTGAGTAAGAGCCGCGATTTCTCTGGTTGGCGGGCGTCACGAAACATCAGCTCCGACAGATTCGGCGGTGGATGTCCGAGCGACTGTGCCAGATCTTCGAGGATGAGCTGGGCGAAAGACCGGAAGGTCTTCGCCCAGCGCTCACGGGGGAACACCGTCTCTGGAAACAGCTCTTGAAACACGCCGAGCAAGGCTCTGCTGACCGTCAGTGTCAGCAGAGCCGCCACCACCAACAGGTGGACGATCGCTGGATCACTCGTCTGGAACTTCTCCAGCCCATACAGCGACTTCAGTTCCCGGAACAGCAACTCCACTTCCCACCGCAACCCGTACAGGGCCGCGATCTGCCTCGGAGTGAACGCGTCGGGGAGATTTGTGACGTACAGATGGTAGTCGTCGGTGTCCTCGTTGCGGACACCGACGACGCGAACCTCCATCGAATCGGTTGACTCCTTCCCAGCGTATGCTCGCCGCTTGAACGAGATCTCCACGGTCACATCGATTATCTCCCGTGTGAGGTCACTCAGGACGTCCTGGAGGCGACGTCCTGGCAAGGAAATGGCGCGCCCGCGCCATTTCCGCCGTTCTCCGACGATCAACGGGTTCGCGTTCGACTTCAGCCGTGTCAGGAAGAACCCACCGTTTTCCTCGATCAACGCGAACCGACGGAAATTGTAGAACCCGAGATCGAACAGCACCAACCGGCCTCGCAGCCAGCTCCCCGTGCGGAGCTGGCTGCTCTCGTGGGTGCATTCGTCGGTGAGCTGGAACTGCTCGATCGTCTGTGTCGTCGCGTTATGGACGAGGTGAAGCTTCGCGCCGGACTGATCCGCGTGAGTCGCCGGAAACTCGCTGAGGAGCCGATGCAACCGGAAGACGGTTGCATCGGCGATCAACACCTCACGAAACAACTCGAACTGGGGAGCGATCGTGTGGGGAACCGCGACCTCCTCGAGAGCGTGCTCGAGGAGGTCGCTCAACAGTGTCGCAAGTGCTGGTGTGAACCGGTCGTAAAAACTGGAGCGGGCAACAGTCTGGTTGGTCGCTGCGGAGTAAGCCCGCTGAAACCCGGCGATAGTGCGGGCTTCGCCGTCGACGGCGAAGCCCATGATGAGCGTCCAGACGAGCATCGTGATGTCGATTGTCCGGTGGCGTTGGACGACATCGCGCTCGCGCGCGATGTCTTCGATAACCGCTGCTGGAAACAGGGAAGTGAGCCGCCGTCGTATGAGGTTCGGGGAGAGCGTCTTGAACACATTCTCTCCCCACGCGGTCTACATCGATAGCTTCGTCAGTGGAGCGCAGTCACCCGATTCAACGTCTTAACCGAACACGGATGGACTGTGGTGTCCAGATGGCGAAAACGGCGGTAACCGCCGAAGGAGTCGGCGACCTCTACGTTGAAACCGATAGGGAAGGCAGTGTACTGGAACGCCTCGGCATCGGGTATCAGACGTCACTTTACGCGTTCCTTTGCCCGGAGTGTGGCCTGACAAAGCTGTATGCCGACCTCTAACACTCAAAGATCGACATGAAGAAACATCCGACCCCAAAACTCGGAACGAGCGGAGACGTGATCTGGCGCCGGGTACTCGCGTATATCATCGATTCGGTCCTCATGGGGCTGATCTGGGGTGTGACCGTGATCGCCGGGACGGCTCTCGGCGACACCGGGTCCATGTTGCTGGTGTTCGTGGGGCTTGTCGCAACGGTGGTCTACGGATTTTTGCTCGAGGGCTTGTACGGGTACACGCCCGGGAAGTACCTGTTGAGGCTGGTCGTCGCCAAGTCGGATGGCTCCAACTGTACAGTCAGCGCGTCGATACTACGGAACCTGCTGTGGATCGTCGACGCACTCCCGACGGCGAATCTGGTTGCGATGGTGCTGATACTGGTTACCGACGACAACCAACGGGTCGGTGACCTCGTCGCAGACACAGTTGTCGTGAAACAACAGTAGTCGAAGGCAGTCAGTGCTTGTGCGAACCTACGCTAGTGTCGATTCAACGCTGAACTGCCATATACAACCGAGAGACGGTCTATAGCTGGAATCTAGCAGATCACGACCGAAGGCCCACTACCTTGAAATAGAGAGATGAGACCACTGAAGAGCCGTTCTATTACGTCGTATCCACTGGTTTTGGATTGAGTTTCCCAGCGATCCACCCACCGAAGAAGCCGCCGAATACGCCGATTAGGGTCCCCAACACACCCACGAAAACGACAAGGATACACAGGAGCACAACTGCGAATACCTGCCCACCTTCCGAAGCCGACGTGATGAACCAGCTACGGAGAAAGTCAGACCACCACGCAAAGGCAGGCACCGTTCCGAGGATGCCGGCACCCATACCAGCTCTTTTGAAATGACCCGATCCGTTCGCAGCGAGAAACCCCGCAAAACCACTGCCAATAATCACTCCTGAAAGGCTATAATACGACTCTGCACCAACGAACAGATTATGTACAGTCACCGCCAGAATGCCGATCACTCCGCCGAAAAGGGCATATACATACGTTGGAGTATCCTCTTTGAGTACCCACTCTAACTGCATGTCGCCCAATTGACTGCAGAGACCGATATGGTCTCCGTTTAGTCAAATAGAATTTGAACCTTCGTCGGGTAGTGGCCACCACGTCTTGTCACTGTGAATCAACCGATGTGATGGCGTCTGTGTAGTGGGCGTTCAGTCGTGATCTGCTAGATTCCAGCTACAGACCGTCTCTCGGTTGTATATAGCAGTTCAGCGTTGAAGTGGCACTAGCCGATTCCCGATCAGAGCGTCAGAACCACCTATGGCCCGCATGAGAAGCCTACTGCTCCTGTCTCGTCATTCGTCGCTAGCCGCGACTAGTAGCAACGATAGAAGCCCCGAACGCAACTGGAAACAGTTAGCAAGCCCACACGTTCTATCGGGAGACTGTATGATGAGAAACAGAACGATACGCAACACTGAAACTGAGTGATTTCGCTCCTCTGAGTGGCCGTTCGGAGAAGAACTGGCCTAAGATCACGACTACGAGGTACCAGCGTCCATATCGGTCGAAGACAGGCGACTGTATAGCAAGTGATGACTTACCAAGGCGACTATATCTTGCTGAAATCTATGTCGTCGAAGTATTCAGGAGCAGTGGTTCGGGTCGCGTAGACGTACAACGCAGTTCTGGCGATCCCACTGAGCGCCTTCCCGACGAGTAGGCCGACGCTGACGGCAGTGACGCCAATCAGGAGGGTGGCTAACAGTTGGGCCGTCCCCAAGCCGGTTGTCACGACAAACGTGAGCCCTCCCAGAACGATGCCGACAAGCACTAACAAGAGCGTCACCACATCGATCGTTCCCAACGCACCGATGGACTCACCCCAAGTGTCTTTGAACGTCTGTGCGCTCTGCTTGAACATCTCCGTGACCGACGGATCCCGGAAAACGATTACCGGGACGATGAAGAAAGTCATCACGCTCCACGCGACTGCGAAGATCCCGGCGACGATCTGGGCGACGATGTTGCTTTCACTTTCGACCAATCGAATGATGACGCCGAGGATTGCGGCCACGAGCGACCAGGCCAACAGCGGCAGTTTCCGTTGCCAGGCGTTAGCGAGTGCGCTCCGAATCGACGGCTCGTTACCGTTGAACACAGTCGGTAGTTCCCATCACGTCAGCTGATAGCTACGACTGTCGTGGTTAGATTCTCAGGAAGCGTCTGGATGGGTGTTGATGAAGTGTTTATACCATCCAGACACTGTTCTTACGGCCTCTGACCTTGAAATCTTAGCGGAAGGCCTCCTCGCAGAGCTACCGATACCCGGAGTCGAAGGCTGCGGCTTCGACTCCGGGATTATCCGACGGACGCTCCTCCAAGCAGCTGTTGACCAGACCTCGATCAAGGCGGTCACCGACAGCACTCGTGGAACCTACTCCGACGACTACACGCTTGCTCAGCTTCACACCATCCCACCTGAAGAACTCGAAGCCACCGTCAACCTCCTCCTCAGACAACAGGCGACGATGATCCTCGGCCCCGGCCCGAGGATCATCTGTCTTGACTTCGTCGACGTCCACTACCACGGCTGTCCACACCACTCTCCCGGTGAACTCTGTCACACGACGCCCCGCGATGGCACCTCACAGTGCCATCGCTACCTCGCTGGATTCGTCCTCTGTCGGGCGAAACCACTCGTCGTCGCCGTCACTGCTGTTCGTGGAGACGAACCAATAAGCGACGCGGTCGAGCGACTGCTCGACCACGTCGCGGCACTTCCCTTCGATGTCGCCAGTCTCCTCTGTGACCGCGGGTTCTACAACGGGGCGTGCATCCAGCGGTTGCGTGAGACTGCTCCGGTCGTTCTCCCGGTCATCCGACGCGGCCAACGGATGGCCGAGAAACTAGAGACGTCGATCTCCTACTGGACGGAGTACACAATGTACGAGGGAAGCGAGCGGGAACTGCGCTTCCCGCTCGCTGTCTGTGTCTCCTACCGACAGGGCAAGCGGGGGAAGCACGGACTGCTTGTTCGTGCCTACATGGCGTGCGATCTGGCTGATCGCACGCCGAAGGAGGTTGAGGCTCTCTACCGGAAACGATCAGCCATCGAGACAGCCTTTCGAACCATGCGCGAAGCGCGTGCACGCACAACCACGACCGACCCGGTCGTTCGGTTGGTGTTCGTGCTGGTGAGTTTCCTGTTGCGGAATCTGTGGCTGATCGTTCGCTGGGGCGTGCTCGCCACGCCGCGGCGCGGCGGGCGAGCACTACCCGTGTGGTTCCGCTTCGAGGTATTCCGAGCGTGGATCAACCACACGCTCGACGAACTGCTACACCGGAAGTGGGAAGCACCGACCAACGGTGTGGGGATTCCCGCGACGTATGGTCAGCTGGACGCGGGCTGACCGAGCCCGCGTCCAGCGAGTGCCCCTGAAGAGCAGTTGCTAGGCATCGCCATCACATATTCGGCGCTCTCACTGACGTGAGACCGCCTTTCGCTGGCTATTGTCTCCGTACCGAGATCGAACTTGTCGCTTCCGCCGTGGAAAATCAAGTCAGCGTGTAGAACCGATGGGAACTACCGACAGTCCTTGTCGCTGCGACCAGTGCCGCGGTGAAGAACGACGCAACGAACGTCTCGAGAAGATACGCGACGAATAGCGTCGCATACATCGCCGGCCCGGGGCTTTGAAGAAACGGCCCCATGATGTAGAGACCTCCGAGCAGCGTCGCTATGAACGCGGCACCTGAGAACCCACCGAGCAGCGGGAACGCGAGAAGTTTCGGATGGGATCGCAGTACACGGCCACTTTCCCGTGCCATAGCGAACCCAATCTTGAGGCGACCGATCACTCCCATATCAGGATTCCGTGTCGCACAAAATAAGCGCTATTCGCTCTGTCTCCGAGCCAGATTCTAAGCGACACTGGTATGAATTACCTTGTTTTGACGATGGGTGATCTTTTCTCGGAAACCTCGGCGAGATAATCCATCGATCTAATTGGAAAACGAATCTCTGTTGAAATCCTCGGAGTCGGATATGAAATGTGTGCTCATAATCTGCCCGCGTCCACGGAGCCAAACTGAACTACGTAGCACCTCTCGAACGCGAGAAACCGGGTCACCAACCTTAGTGCAACACCCCGGCCAGATACGAAAAACGATCTCACTCGGTATCTGTGCCGGAGGATTCGCTTCGGGTGTTCGAGAAGCGGAGCCCTGCGGTGCCAGTTATCCTTGATTGGGCATTCGCGGGGCGAGCATCCCGACGAACGAATCCAGATCACGCGTCTGATACCAAGCCGTCCCCGGACCAGTGAACTCGAAGACGAGTCCCTCACCGCTCAGCAGCGTCGACTTGAGACCTCCGACCCGACGGGTCTCGTAGTCGATCTCGTCGTCCCAAGCGACCAAGTGCTCGTTGTCCAGAACGTACGATTCACCGGCCGCGAGCTCGAGCTTCTCGAGGCCGCCGTACGCATCGATGAACGCGGTTCCAGTTCCCTTCAAAGCGAGTGGCATCAAACTGGCCTCGCTCAACACCGATTTGAGGCCACCGACTTCAGAGTCGATGTCGATACCCTCGGTCGCTGCGAGAAAGGCCCCATCGGTAGAGTACAGCGTCTCGTCTTCGAGTTCATGAGGCATCACGTCCCCCGGCGTCGGAGGAGCGAAGGTGACCGTTCCCGGGGCGTTCTCGACGGTGAACTGGTTGGTGAACAGTGATTCGCCGCCCAGCATGGATTTCGCGGAGCTGAGGAGTCCGTCTCGGCTCGTCCCGGTCTCCACCGAGACGTTCGCCGAGTGGCCGACCATCGCACCCGGTTCGGCGATAATCGACTCCCCTCGGTCAAGCGTTACTGTCAGGTGGGTGTACGACGGCCGATGTGAGAATTCGTATTGCATATGAGTGAGCTGACGGTTGGTTACTCGCTGCCGGGCGTCTGGTATTCGGCGTCGATCGATTGTTCGTCTGCGTCGTCGGGCTCACCGCTCAAGCGAGCGAAGCCGTATGCGGTGGCGACGACCACACCGACGATACTTGCGATGAGCTTCGTGCTAAATCTCATAGCCAGATGTGGAGACGGGTGGAAACGGTATCAAATGGAACCCACTGTTGCGGATGCAGCAATACCGCCGAACCGTCCCCGACACGCTGCATCGCTCAACGGCGAACACCACTCGGACTGGGTCGGAGCCAACAAACGTCCACGGTGCGCCCGGCTCCCGCCGCGCTGCCCCGTGCGGAGCGGGTATCTCCGATTCCGACGACCGTTAACGAGTTCCAAGACACAGTTGACCGTCCCGGTTGGCGTGTTGCGACTCCTGCAACGCTGTCTCGTGTTCTATTTAATCGGCGGTTGAATAGACAGTCGCAATTGAGCAGACGAGAACAGAAGTTCCCCTGCCCGCTGATTCGACAGTAATCATGCACGCATACGAGTCCCCAGAGAACGAAGCATTCGAACAGCGCCCGGACATACGCAGTAGTGAGGTTGTGCTCAGAAACCACGACCACTCACGACCGTACGTCGTGGATCTCCAACTGACCGGAGACGGTAGCGCCACACCTGAAACGACCGGGACGTACCGCCTCGCCGAGGGTGAGATCCGATGTCTCTCCACGAATATGTCGTCCGAACGGACGCAGGTGACCGCTCGGCTCGAGACCGGCGCCAACGACACGACCGTGGGTAAGCTGAGCGAGCGACCGGAGCACACCGCCGTGATCCAGCTCGGCAACGGAGTCGTATGCACGACGCACGGGGTTTGAGTCATCTCTATCGAACGAAAAGGCCGACAGAGGGCTCAGTACGGCCCGTGAAGTCACCAGCCGGCGAATCCGACACTGCGGGTTCCGATGGAACCGACCATCCGACTGTGCGGTGAGTGGAGTCGAATTCCCACACCGACGACCCCGCGTCCGCTAGAGATCCGCAGTCTTGAACCGGAGGTAGCCGAGAGCGACGGGAACGAGCGTCCACGCGACTAGCAGTCCAAGGCCGGCCGGCCACGTGACGTACGCGATTCCACTGTCGACGTACCGACCGGCCCGACTGACGGCGAACCCAGTCCGGACGAGGAGATCGAAGGACTCGCTCGGTGCCGCGAGGCGGACGAAGAGAGCCCACCCTGGCATATCGTTCGTGACTGCCGTGTCGAACCGATGGAGGATCAACAACATCGCCGTGTGAAGGTCCTCCCAGAGGACGACCGTCGCCAGATACGCACCGATTGTACCGACGGTCACGCGTCGGCCAGTAGCCGTTGACAACGAGACGCCAATTGCTAGCCCAACGAACGCCACCCCGTACAGTACCGTTACACCGGCGAACCACGGCAGCCAGAGCCACGGCACGCCGCCGTCAGCGAGCGCGATGGCGACGCCGCCGGCGAGACAGAGCGCGAGCGCCGTCGGCACGGCGAAGACGACGCTCCGGCCGACGAGTTTGCCGACGGCCACGTCCCGGCGGGAGTGTGGAATGGAGAGTGCCAGTCGGAGCTGCCCGCCGGCACGCTCCGCGAGGATCGACTTGTAGCCGAGCAGGAGCGCGACGAGCGGGGTCGTCACCCCGACGACTCCGGCGAGGCTGTCGATGTATGTCAGGAACGAGCCGTCGTCGAGGACGAACTCGACGGCGGCGAGGCCGACGAACAGGAGGATCTGAACCCCGCCGACGATCCAGATGCCGACCGACCGGCTGGCACGACGAATATCGCGAATGGCGGCGTCGCGCCACGTCACGCGAGGTCCCTCCACTCGAACCGGAGCATCGCTACCGACAGTGGGCCGAGGAGCCAGCCGACAAAGACCGGAAGCGCGAGCGTCGGCCCGTCGTACCACGCACCGGCTCCCGGGTCGCTCACAGCTAAGGCGGTAACGAGCGTCTCGAAGGCGCTTCCGGGATCGAGTTGGGCGCCGACCTGAACCGCGGTGTGGATCGGACCCTCGGCGACCCCCGCCGCGATCAGGCCAGCTTCGGCCCCTGCAGTGACGGCATCCCAGACGATGACCAGCACGAAGAGCGCGACGACGCCGAGGACGAGCGCCCGGCGGTTCGTCGCGACTAATGCGGATGCGGCAACGCCGATCCCGACCCAGATGGCGCCGTAGGCGACACTCAGGAGGACGAACGCCAGAAATCGGAGGGGCTGCAGCGTTCCGAACGGGTAGACGACCAAGGCGCCCGCAATCATCATCCCGGCGACGATGGCGGTCCCCAGCACGCCTGCTCGGCCAACGAATCGGCCGAGCACGAGCGTCGACCGGCCGTGTGGCATCGAGAGCGCGAGCCGTAGTGCGCCGGATTCGTGTTCACGGGCGACGGCGCCGTATCCGAACAACACGCCGATGGGGGCCAACAACCCCCCAAGCCACCCACTGGCGAAGGCGCCGAACCGACTCGTGGTGATCGGAGCGGTGCCGACGACGGGGTAGACGTACGCTGCGATGGACACGACGCAGACGAGACCGACGAGCGCGACCTTCGGGAGTCGGGCATCGCGTACCAACTGCCAGTCCCGACGGGCGATCACGCGCCACGTCACGCCCGCTTGCCTCCGGTGAATTCGACGAACATGTCCTCGAGTGACGCCTCTTCCGTGCGGAAGTTGACGACCTCGACGCCGGCATCGTGCAGTTCGACCAGCGCGTCCATCTTCGCATCGTTCGTACACGTCGCCTCGATGGCGCCGTCTCGCTCAACCGCCGTCTCGACGCCATCGACTCGTCCGACGGCGTCAAGAGTCTCGCCGTCGACTCGATCGGGCGTAATGACCAACTTCGTGCCACCACCGATGGCCTCACGCAACCCGGCGATGGTGTCGGTCGCGATCAGCCGGCCGTTCTGGAGGATACCGACCCGGTCACAGACCGCCTCGACCTGTTCGAGGACGTGGCTCGAAAAGAAGATGGTCGCGCCACGTTCGGTCTCCTCGCGGAGGATAGTCCGCATCTCCGCGGCGCCGTTCGGATCGAGCCCGGTCGTCGGCTCGTCGAGGACGAGCAGATCCGGGTCCCCGACGAGCGCCATCGCGAGCGCGAGTCGCTGACACATCCCTTTCGAGTAGTCCGCAGCCGGTCGCGCGGCGTCGTCACGGAGCCCGACGCGGGAGAGCACGTCGGCGGGATTCTCGTCGACGCCTTTCGACCGGATGGCGTATTCGACGTGTTGGCGGCCCGAGAGTCCGTCGAACGGGGCGTACCCCTCCGGCAAGACGCCAACGCGTTTTCGGATCGCGACGCCGTCGTCCCGGCAGTCGTGGCCGAACACGGACATGGTGCCGTCGCTCGGAGTGACGAACCCGAGGAGGATGTCGATGAACGTTGACTTGCCCGCGCCGTTCGGCCCGAGGAAGCCAAACGTTTCGCCCGCGTCGACAGTCAGGTCGACGCGGTCGAGAGCGAGCACGTCGCCGTAGCGCTTCGAGAGGTCCGTGGCGCTAATGATAGTCACAGGACGCTGGGACGGCGTGGCGGCCGATGAATATCCCGTGGCGGTTTCGGAGTCGGAAACACTGACACCGTTGTTTGGTCGGACCCGTTGGGGGCACGAGCACCGATCCGGGGTTGACCGGCCGTCGTCGCTATGCCGCGTGCGACCGGAGCGTAGGCCCGGCACGCCAGAGAAGGGCAGCAAGCAGCGGGAGTAACGCCACACACATACTGAGCGTCAGCGTTTGTGGGACGATCCAGGGTGTCACGAACGCCATCCCGATCCCGACGAACGGGCCAACGGCGACGGTGATCGTCGGGCTCACGAGCAGCCGTCGCTGGCTGTCGTCGAACTCGATACCGTACACCCATCCGCCGGGGTATCAACAGCCCAAGCGGGAAGAGAACCAGACCGGCCCAGACGACGAGCGACAGCGTGAGGAGTGCAAGCGCCGAACCGAACACCCCTCCCGTGTCGGGCGACGGCAGCCTCACGAGCGCCCGATAGCCGAGGGCTGCCAGTCCTGCGCCGACCACCGCCACCGGAAGCTGGAGCAGGCCCAACAGGCGATGTCCGTTCATGAGTTCCCCACAGCGCGTTCAGGTTGGGAGCGCGGTGAAGTCGGGCATAAAGAGAACAATGACCGCAGCACGTGACTGGCGATGATATAGAGAAAGACACCGGCTCCGAAACCAGCGACGGTGGGTATTGTCATAGAAATAATAGTTGGCTGCCGATGGTTTCGCAGGTGGAGTATGGCAATCCCGAGTACTGCGTCGCCGATGACTGACAGGATTCGCTCAGTTGCATACCGGACGGTGAGTCTACGTATCAAAAAGTACCGGAGCAGCGGTTCGTGCACCGAAACGGCCCCGCCGACACACCGGGACGTGCCTCGTGGTCCGCCCAGTCGTATCTCGCTCGGAGGTGCCGCTCAGGCCTCAGTTGTCGGGGAAGATGGCGTCCGGATCACGAGCAGCGAACGGTCCGACTCGATCACCCGTCGTCGCGTACCGGTAGAGTGCCGTGCGGACGATTGCCGTGACGGTCTGGGAGCCAACGATGGCCGCGACGACGATCAGGCCCCCGCCGGCGAGTGCCGCGACAGCAAGGGTGCCGTGAAGCGCGAAGTACCCCGTACACAAGAGCGCGAGGCCGGGGACGGCAACGATGAAGAAGGCCAGGCTCACCCCGAGGGTCGCGGAGACGCTCTCACCCCACGTCTGCTTGAATAGAGATCCGCTACGGCGGAGCTGTCGGCGGATACCGTCCGCGTCGCCGAGGACGATGACGGGAACGATGAAGTACGTCAGGAGCGCCCACGCCAGATCGAACGCGAGCCTGGCGAGACTGCCCACCGCCCCGAATTTCTCGTCGATGATGTAGAGGACCGTCCCGAGCGTCGCAGCGACGACAGCCCAGACGGCAATCCGCCGGCGGACGCGCCAAGCCGCAGCGAGACCATCCCACACGGACGGTTCCTCGTCGTCGAACGTACGTGCGGCGCAGTGAACGACGGCCGCGTTGAAGAACGTCGCGACGCTCGAAGAAATCGCAAACACACAGAAAAGCGCACCGTACTGATAGAGGTCGTTCGTGAACAGCGAGTCCACGATTCCGTACCGGAACGCAACGGCACCGAGGAGTGCGAACGCGCTACCGACCGCGAGTAAGCTTAGCAGGGGCAGGACCACGAGGCTCGGCCGTCGCCTGAACAGGACGAGACTATCGACCGTGAGTGTCAAGCCGCGTCTGTACTTGGAGGGCACAGTCGGCAATAACACGTTCTGAATGTTAACACCCAGGGACGTGTCTCGGGATGCGTTTCGAGCGCCCAGGTCGGGGTCACTCTCGTTCCGAACGCGATGGGCAGTGTAGTAGGTCGACGTGATCAAACAACTGAACGTCGGAAGAAGGAACTGAATACCGTGACACTCGACGATTCAAACGACTGGTTCACCTCCGATACGGGACGTCGAACGTTTCCGAACGGGAAACGCAGGGATGGTGTTTAGTCGTGCGGTGCTCGAAGCAGGTCACATGGCCCTCCAGTTAGGCCGAGCGATCGGGCGCGGTGCCCGGCGTTCACTCTCGATCAGTGGCATCGTTGCACTGGCGTTGATGATCTGTTATCAGGTTCTCTTCGTCGGCTCCTTCAACGCCGTCATCGTGGACCAACTCCCGTCCGGAGTGCAATCCAGCGGCGCCGGGGTCGGCTTCGCGCTCCCGCTGCCGACCGAAGTCGCAGCCGGACTGGCCGTAGTCGCGCTGTTGCTCGGCATCGGCGTCTTTCTCGTGACCGCACGGCTGTTTGCGCGTGAGCTCTCCACCCTCTCGTCGCTCCCCGGCGATCTGTTCACCCGGCGCATCGGCCGTGCGTTCCTGTCCGCGCTCGTCGTCAGCGTTGTCCTCGGGGTGGCGATCACCATCGGGTTCGCGTTCCTCCTCGTTCCCGGTCTGTTCCTCGCCGTGAGTCTCCAGTTCGCGCTGTTCGCCGTCGCCGTCGAGGACACCGGTCCGGTCGAGGCGTTCCGTCGAAGTTGGGAACTGGCGAGTGGCAACCGCTGGCGACTGCTCGCCCTCGTCGTCCTGTTCGGCGCCGTCGGCGCTGTCGGTGGCGCGGTCGGATCGCTGCTTGCCTTCGTCTCGCCGTCGGTCGGGCAACTCGCCTCGCTCGTCATCAATTCGGCGCTCGTTATCCTGATGTACGGCATCATCGCCGATTCGTTCGTTCAACTACGTGGCGGATCGGCGTCCGCGACGAGTTCGCTCGCCTGAGCCCGCCCAGTCGAAGGCGGCGCCCATATTTCTCGACGCACTGAACCTCGGGTAGGTGTTGATCGGCGCAGTGCGACGTACGTCGGTTCGTCAACAACACAAGAACGAACACGACGGGACCGGGTGGGCCATCAACTACGTCCGAGACGCGCACGGCGTCGGAACAGGTAGTACGTCAGCGAGGGAACCGAGACGATCAACAGTGGCGAGAAGGCGGCGGCACCGATGTGCGCGAGACCGGCGAGACACCACGCGACACTCGGCGACCACCCCTCGTCGTCACCGAGTGCTCTAATGTCCGCGAGCAGGCATCCAAAAACGACGAGGGCCACGAAGATACCGCCCCAGAACGAGGCTACTGCGAGGACGAACGACGCGATGCCAGCGGCGACGTTCGGATCACCACCCGACGATGACACGAGGATGAACGTCTGCGAACCGAAGTCGGAGAGAAGCGTTGTCACCGCGACGGCGGGGAACAGGGCGACGCCGTACCACCACGAGCCCGACATACTGTTATGGAACGAAGGGGAGGTAGGCAGCCACGACTGCGTAATGAATCGGGGGGAGCAGTCGCGTGGACTGTCTTCTGGCTTTTAGCATTCGAGAGTGCTACGCTATGCACTGCCGCCTGCATCAGCGACACCGCCGTGGCCTCTCCGTTTGGCCAGCCAGCCCCCGAAACGACCGGAGACCGCACCGAAGACGGCTATCACTGCGAAAATCAGGCCGCCGAACACGAGCGTCATCGCGACGCTGACTGCTTGGAACCACGGCGGGTTTGGGATATTTGTGACCGCCCAAAGCAGTTCGTTCAGCGCCCAGAGGGCCGGTATTCCACCGATAAGCGCGGCTCGTAATCCGGTCGCGGTGCTGTTCCCGCCGCGTCGCTTGATCAGATACCCGGCGAATACGCTCCCGACGACGACCGCTCCGAGCGTTATGTTCTCCGGGGATCGCCACACTTCGAGCGCGGTGAACGGGAGTGCGAGTAGCCCACCGACGAGTGCGTACGTCCACGTCTCGGTCAACTGGAGGGGACCAATCCGAACCACGTCGGGATATCTATCGCTCCATATAAAAATCCCGTCACGGTGTTGCTCGGCCAAAGAGTGGCGTTCGATGCACTACGAACGGTCTCCGTCCTCGGAAGGTTGGAATACACTGGCTCCCGCTCTATGTGGCGTCTTCGTTTTTTGCGGTTGCGTGTCGGTCAGTTACCTTACCGAATCGTAAAGCCGGATCGTGACGAGGCTGCCTTCGGGGTCGTTCTCCCGAAACTGGATCTCTCCTCCTAACTGAGTGACTGCCCAGTTGACGAACCAGAGTCCGATACCCTGGCCGTGTTTGAGTTGTGTTTCGGTTCCGGCAGCGAGCATCTCTCGTTCCCGCTCGGGAATCCCTGGTCCGTCATCCGCCACGGAGAGTTCGACCGTCCCGTCCGACATCTCCTGAACACTGAGTTCGACGCGGGACGCGTCCGCAGTCGTGTGTTCGAGTGAATTTTCGACCAGCTCGAAAAGCACCTGTCGGAGCACGGCTCGATGAGAGGAGATAGTCACCTCGTCGGGACAGACGAGCGAGATGTCGGCCGACTCGTTCTCGGATCGGAACTGATCGACGACAGTACTGGCTACGTCAGTCAGATTGACCGAGTCCGGTGAATCGGTACTCTCGGTCATGACTGCCTCCGCCTCTCTGACTTTGTTACTCAGTTCGAGAAGGTCGGTCGCGCGCTCTCGAATGCCGGTCCGTAGCTCCTCGTCGTCGACGTGGTCGGCGTACGCGAGCACGACGTCCAAGTCGTTCCGCACGTTGTGGCGGAGGATACGATTGAGAACCGTGAGTCGCTGTTCTCTGGTCTTTCGGTCGGTGATGTCTCGGAAGAGCACGGTTCTGGCGACAGGATTACCCTCATCGTTGGTCGTGGCTTCCTCAACCGCGGAGACGCTGAATTGGAACTGTCGACGCCCTTCCGACGTCCGAAGTGCGACTGTTCCCGTCGCACCGGTGGGGAGTTCGGTCCCTCCAACTCCGTCAATGGCAGACTGAACCGGTTCGCCGATCATCTCCTCCGTGGAATCGTCGAACAACTCTGCCGTCGTCTCATTGATATCCAGGACGTGATCGTCCCAGTCGAGGACGACGAGCGCCTCTTGGAGGGTTTCGACTACGCGTGTCCGTGCGAGGTAGTCGGCTTTCGGGAACCCGGTCAGTACCGGGTACCGTCGTATCGCAGCGG
Source organism: Salinigranum marinum (assembly GCF_024228675.1). Classification (NCBI taxonomy): domain Archaea; kingdom Methanobacteriati; phylum Methanobacteriota; class Halobacteria; order Halobacteriales; family Haloferacaceae; genus Salinigranum; species Salinigranum marinum. The sequence goes on from NZ_CP100462.1 coordinate 413,531, forward strand.
TCAGAAAAGCGCCCGACAGGAGCAGACCGAGCGTCGTGCCGCCGACCAGTGAGGTATTGGCCTCCGCAACGGAGAGCAGGCTCGGAGCCGCAACGCTGGCAGTCAGTACAGTTATTTGTGTGTTCGACACCCGGGGATGACCCCAGCTGAGATCGATCAGTAGATACGTCGCATACAGGGCATACAGGAGCAACAGAAAGCCGTACAGGACCGTCCACCCGAGCGCGAGTCCGAGTATCGGTCCGACGACCGTTTTGGAGGCATCACTAGCGAGAGCGATCGCGCCGATCACCACCGGTAACACGATGCCAGACAGCAGCACGATCCGCTTCCGTGTTGCCATGATTCCGCGGCCGGCGTAGCTGAGTGCATAGGCGATCCAAGCGACGGGGAGAAACAACAGGGCACCGAATTGCACTACGTCGAAAAGCGACTCGAGAAAGCGCACGGTCGCCACACTGACGACCGTGGTCCCAAGCGAGGAGACTGCCCAGACAGTCAGCGTGATCGAGAGTACGAGAAACGGTTCCGCACTGGGCTGGTCTCTGGACCGGTAAGCCCTCCAAGTCGTCCAACACAATAGGGCGGACGCCAGAGTCTTGAGTACCAGCGTAGTTAGTGTAGTACCGGAAATCATGGATCCATATCTCGGACGGCGATTTGGATGTTATGTCGGCTGAATACAACGGTGGCTGCTCGATCCAGTCTCGAAGTCGGACGGCCGATGCATGGAGCGGAGCACGATTAGCGACGAACGTGTTTGGGGAATTGGGGACCTAGATCACCCGCTGGGGGACTGGGCGGGCACGGAGACACTGGTTCCCGAAATTAATAGATGGAGTCCCTGTGTTTCACTATCGGAAACTAACGCCCTGAAGCGGTTCGTATCGCTTCGAGGCGTGTCGAACAGATGCGGCGCCATCACCGAGGAGGCGTCCATCCAACGGCAGGGTGAACGCCCGGAGTGGACTGAACTCGGTGGCGCTCCGGGATATCTCGCTGAGGGTGTAGATGTCGGCTCGGACGAAGCCGTGGACGCTACCTGCGTCCCGGGAGCGCGGTCGATGATCGGGCCTGGTTCTTATTAGTGTCCTCGCAAAAATGCCACTGAATGGACAGTAAGGGACTTCTGCCGGAGAAAATCCGCTCACGATACGCAGTGAAGCTCTTTGCTGTCTCGTTGCTCATTACCGCCGTTATCGTCGCTGGCGGGACGGCGATCGCCAGTCAGGTGTCCGATCGAGTCACGAACGAACAGTTGGACTCGGTCGAAGCCAGCGCGGAACTCGAGGCGGAGAGTCTCGCCAGATGGTTCGAGGGTGAACAGGAGTCGATTCGGCTGTTGTCCTCACATCGGGGTATCGATCCGTCGAACCGGACACGAACCGAGCGCACCCTTGCCGGAGAACTCAACCGAACGTCGGACGAACTCGTCAGTCTTCACGTCGTCGAGCGGCCGACGGAGCAGCCGTCGAACGGCACAAAGGAGCGAATCGTCGCGAGTAGTGACGGCATAGCCGGCGAGCCACTGGCTGCGACCAAGATCGACTGGGGACAGACTGCCTCCGGCGAGGAAGTCACGTTCCAGTTCGACAACACGACGGAGACGCTCGTCTCGTGGGTGTATTTGGACGAGGGCAATATGTCGGTCGCGATCGCCTCACCGACGCGCGATGGCGACCACGTGTTGATCGGTGAGTACCATCCCAGCACTCGAGTGGCGGCGGCGGCCGACGCGACTAACGACACGAGCACCGTCGTCCTCGGCGGCGTGAGTGGGTACGTCATGTTCGAGAAAAACAGCCCGAACGAGTTTCGCCCGTACAAGGGTGAATCAACCGTGACTGAGGTCGAATCCCGGATCGAGGAGCGACCGAATCAGTTCGCGTCGATCAGCGGTGCTGAACTTGGCGACACCGAAGTGATAGGCTACCACAGCGTCCCGAGCGACGGTGTCAACTGGGTCGTCGTCAAGGAAGTTCCCAGGTCGACGGCGCTGGCCGTGACCAACCAGGTTCAGACTGATCTGGTGGGGTTGATCGGCCTCACAGTCGTCGGATTCTTATTGATCAGCGGCATGATCCACCTCGGTCCAATCAGCTCGATCAGACGGCTGTCACGGCAGGCAGAAGCAGTCGCCGAAGGGGACCTGACGGCCGAGATTCCGGACGGAAACCGGATCGATGAGGTCGGACAGCTCAGAGCCAGCCTTCATAGAACGAAGGCGTATATCGAAACAATCACCGAGCAGGCCGAAAAGATCGCCCGCCGAGAGTTCGACGACGCGGCTCTGGACGAGGAGATTCCGGGGCCCGTCGGGGAGGCGATGGCCGATATGCGCGACGATCTAGAGCGGTTCATCGAAGAACGAAAACAACGTGAACAACGGCTCGAGGTGTTCAACCGGCTGCTCAGACACAACCTCAGGAACCGGCTCGACGTGATCAGAAGCCACACGGAGCAGCTGGCCGACCAAACGGATGGTGATGATGCCGAGGCCGTCCTGGCAGCAACGGACCGGCTGGCGTCGATCGGCACTCGTGCCAGACGGATTGACCGTCTGATGGCCCGTGACCCCGATCCGACGGTGGTCGATCTCACATCGGTGGTTCCTAGTCTGCTCTCGCAGATCACATCTGACGACGTCACGGTCAACACGGAGTTCCCGTCGACGGCCACGCTCCGGACCGACGCCGAGATACTGCGGACGACACTGACCAGCCCGCTGGAAAACGCGGTCAAATACGCGGAGTCAAGTGTCACTGTCTTTATATCTCCGACGGCCGATAGAGAAGGGTACAGAATCGCTATCAGCGACGACGGCCCCGGTATCCCAGCGGCCGAGCTCGAATCGCTGGCGGCCGGAACCGAAACCTCCCTCCAACATGGACGCGGACTCGGACTCTGGCAACTCAGGTGGGGCATCGATGCACTCGGCGGTGACCTATCGTTCGAAACCGACGACGGCACGACCGTCAATATCACGCTCGCCGATCTCACCGACCGAACTGAGACGGAGACCGAGTGAGATAGCACCAGTAGCCCAAACCCGTCGCGAGTCGGCTTCTCGTCACTCGGTGGTTCGATCGATAGCGTCCATCGCTGAAACGGGGCGCGACGATCTTAATATCCGGGAATGGGGCCCGTCGTCCGTCACTGCGACTGCTCGGCCGCTCCGAACTGCACGACGAGTTTCTCGGCTGTGAGTGCATAGACTGTCATTTCTCTCCCCTTCACCGAGTACCACGTGTCGATCGGTTCGACGAGGCCGTTCTCTTCGAGGCGTCGCAAGTGATGATGGACGTTCTGTATCGACGTATCGACTCTCTTTGCGATCTCGGAGGTCGTCTTCGGGTCGCCGTCCAGCACCCCCAGAATCGACTGTGCGGTCCCCGATGACAACGCAGCGAGGGCGTCTACCTGCGAGTCACCGGAGACGGTGAGATCGGCTCGCTCACGAGGGCTGTATTCGACCTTGGTCTGACGTGGAAAGGCACTCGTCATCGTCTCTACCAGTATGCTTGTACTGCTTCCCCCCTGTAATCGGAGGCTATCAATACGGACCCGGCCAGTACCAGCAGTCTAGCTATGCAGATATCGCCTCCTTGACTGAGGGCAGTTTTCGACTGGGTCCCCTACAACGAGTTAACGGTTGCACGGTCCTGTGGTCGGCGGCTGGTCCTGACGTTCCGACTCGATCGGTGGACGGCGGAATCAGTCCGCGACGTCGACCATGGCCCCGATTCCGTCGTCGAGGGAGATAGAGAGTGAGGTCGGCACAGGCTCGAACCGTTCCTTGTGATGGCCGTCGTCACAGATCATCATCTCAGTGCGAACGAGGCCCGCATCACGAAGGTCGTTGAGGCGACGATATGCCGTCGCCCGCGAGACATCCGCTGCCTCGGCCACTGCACGGCCGCTTCGTGGCTGCTCCGTGATCGTCTCGTACACACGTCGGGTGTATTCGTCCCCGAAGAGTTCGAACAACTCGGATGCCGAGAGGTCGATCTCTTCGGGCCAGTCGGGTTGCCGCTGCGATCTTGGGGTCGTGTTGACGGACATACGCTTAGCAGAACGCCGTTCGTACTGGATATCGGGTGTAAGCATGCAGACCGCGTGACGGTCGGGACTCTAGGAATGCAGATGGCGTTGCTCGAAGAAGATTACCAGTTATGTGGCTGCGGCCTCAACATCGCGTAAGCAACCGAAACAGATGTCCGGAAACGATAGCGCGGCGGACGTGCGTACCCTCGTCGTCGACGACGAACAGGAGGTTGCAGACGCGTATGCACTCCGACTACGAGGTTACTGCGACGTCGATACCGTTTACAGTGGAGAAGCCGCGCTTTCGACAGTCGCCGATACGACTGTCGATATCGTCCTTTTGGATCGGCATATGCCGGGCATGTCGGGTGATGACGTACTGTCAGAACTGGTCGAACGGGGATACTACGGACGGGTGGTGATGGTAACCGCGGTAGATCCTGGAATCGAAGTACTCGATATGCCGTTCGACGATTATCTTTGTAAACCGGTGGACCGCGAGGATGTCCGCGCGGTTATCGATCAGCAACGACGGATCCTCGCGTACGAAACGCTCGGGGAGTACTTTAGCGTGGAAGCCAAGCGAGCGGTGCTCGAAGCCGAACTGGACGCAAAGGAGCATGGCCAGTACGAACGATTTGTAGCGGTGGCTGAGCAGGCCGAGCAACTCGAAACTCGAGCCAGACGACTACTGACTGATGACGACATCCTCGACCGGTTCGAGGAGATCACTCGCGGGGAGATGTAAGGAGCGCGTCGAAACCGTCACTCTCTTTCAGATGCCTTCCTCTGTCCATCGAGATAGGCATCCAGAAGCTTCCGCTGGCCGGCGCGGAGGTGATGGAGCAACGTCGACCCCGTGATATCCAGCGAGGTGGCGACTTCTTCGGCCGTGCTTCCCCGCGGTGACTCGAAGTAGTCAGCGAAATATGCGGTTTGGAGGACCGTCCGCTGTCGCTGTGTCAGCCGGTCGTCCAATTCGTCGCGGAATTCGCGGGCAGTCGTCACGGATCGTTTTCGCTCCACCTTCGAGACGAACTCCGCGTCGTGCTTCCGGCTGACGGTATCCACGATCCGGCGGACATCACCGTCTGGAGGAAGGTCCACGACGAGGCGTCCCGTTCCCCCATCGAAGCTGGCACGCCGGACGGTCCCACCGAGCGAGGAGATGGCGAGTAGCGGCGTCGAGCCACAGGTGGTAAGTTCGACCCTACCACCGGAGTCCGATTCGCTAATAACTCGTGTCCGTCTGATTTCCCTCATCCCCGCGGTCTCTTGATCGAGACGGTCGATTCCGTCGCCTTCGACAGAGACGAAACAGAGCAATGCATCGTCAGCCTGTGGAACCAGCCCTTCCAGTTTCAGCGTCGAATCGAGCGACTGACTCAGTCGCGTCAGCACCGAGCTTTCGCCGAGTTCGAAGGTGATCTCCGTGATGGTGTCGGAAAGCAGCAGGTTCCGATTCCGAACCGCACTGACTGCGAACCCGGCTATTTCACCCAGCGTCTCGAAGCTGGCCCGTTCCCGCTCGGAGAACGTTTCGGTGCCACTGGCGTAGACGCCGACGACACCGTGGACGTTCGACCCGTATACGATCGGAATAGCCAGTGCCGACTGGACGCCATCGGCAAAGCCGGCCGTCCGGACCGATTCAGGGACTGCGGAACTGGCAGTGAGTGGCTGTGCAGCCTGCAGTCGACCGCTCTCGACTGCACGCTCCTCCGGGGTCGTTACCGTCTCGTCGTCGACTGCGTCGCGAACAGCTTCGAATATTTCGCCAGTCTTACCGGCGACGGAACGGGAAACGAGGCCGTCGCGTCCCACACCGCGTTCTCCCACCCACGCGAATTCGTACAGGTCGGTCTCACCGAGCCCCCGACAGATCGTGTCGGGGATTTCCTCGCGGGAGGAGGCATCAACGAGCGCCGCGAGGATGTCCGAACGCACGTCGTCGATGAGCTCCGTCCGTTTGCGCTCTTGTCGTAGTCGTTGGAGGGACTGTTTCTCGCGTCGCCGCTCGGTCACGTCTCGAACGTAGACGGTCCCGCCCTCAGAAAGCGCAACGACGGAGATGGCAAGCCACCTGCCGAGATCAGGATAGTACTCCTCGAAGTCCGTCTCGGTGACGGACTCGCCGTCGAAGGCGGTCAGGAGAGTGTCGTCGACGGACCGGGGGAACACGTCGGCGATGGGGGCGCCAGTCGGGTCTGTGACGTCGACCAGTGTCTGCCCGATTTCGTTGCTGTCTCGTACGACCCCTTCGGTTGAGACTTCGAGAACGCCGATTGGCGCCCGTTGCAACTGATCATCCATAGCTTGGAGCACCGCCTTGGTCAGTTCGTTCTCTATCAGTCATAAGTGCAAATTCAGCATCGGCGTTAGAATCGGATCTCGAACCGTGCCCCCCCACAGTCGGCTGTAGTGAGCGTTACGTTCCAGTCGTGGACGGCAATAATTTGCTCGACAATCGCGAGGCCAAGTCCAGTTCCGCCGTTCATCGTCGAGTGGCCCGGCTCAAAAACCGTCTCCCGTTCGTCGGCAGGGATACCCGTACCATCATCGGCGACGTAGAAGCCGTCCTCCAACGCGCCGACGGTGACCGTCAGGCTGCCTTCGGAGGTCGTCTCTTTGCTTCGATCGAGCGGCTGTTCACGGGTTCCCGGATTCCATTCTCCCCGGTCCCCGTGAGTGTTCGGGGCGGGAGCGTCCGAGTCGTAATCGACTGAATCTCCGGATTGCGTCCGGTTGTCCGTGGAACTGTGTTCCACGCTGTCATCGGGAGTCTGTGACTGGTGGCTCGTCGAATTGTGTTCGACGTTGTCGTCGGACTTCCTTTGGCCATTAGTAGCGTTGTACTCCACAGTGTCACCGGGCTCCGTCCGGTTGCCCGTCGAACCGTGTTCGACGGCGTTCCGGAACAGATTCTCGAACAGCCTTCGAACGCGATCAGCGTCGGCAGTGACAGTAGGGAGCGAGCCGACGAGATCGAGTATCGCCCCATCAGTGTCGACTGATTGCCACGCGTCCGTCGCTGCGGTTTCGATCGAGACTTGATTCGACGGGTCCACGACGGCGTCCCCCCGTGTGAGGGTAAGGACATCGCGAATGATTCGTTCCATCCGATCGTGTGCGTCGGCGACCGATTCGAAGTGGTCCGGATCTCCCGTCTCTCGCGCTGCTGTGAGATGTGCCTTGGCGACGTCAAGCGGATTACGCAGGTCGTGGCTAAGCACGCTACTAACCTGATCGACGGCGGGCAGTTCCTCGATAGTGGGACAGTCCTCCAGGTCTAAGAAAACGAGATACCCGGCGCCTTCCTCGGAGGGGATCACTCGTGCGAAAAACGTCCCCCGATCCCCGGGGCTATTAAGATAGATCCCGACACGGTCGCCCCGAACGACGTGAGTTATCGGATCCTGATTCCCGGTGGTAGTACTGTGGCTAAACCGGTCGAATACCGTCGAGACGAAATTTTCAGGCGACATATCTCCGAACCGTCGCTCGAAGCTCGCGTTCGTCGTCGTGATGCGTGCGTCACGACCGTCAACGAGGTAGGCGAGAACGGGATCCGGAAACGCGTCCACCGGAATCGCCGCAGTACACTCGTCGGTCATTGGCCTCCCGTCGTCCTTCCGTACAATCGTCGCGGGGTCGCCAGCTTCGACAGCTGGCGAGGACGCCTCCGGTGGGAACGGAGTCGAACGCGATTCATACGCCCATGTTAGTTCGGACGTGTGTTGACTATTGCCCCCTTGACTCTGACTCAGAAACACCGCGTCTGAGTCTCGCGGTTGTTCTTTTGAGGGTGTCACCGAAGAGAATAGCTGTGCCACATACAGTCGCCATCTGCTCAGGATCTGCCAGGAATAAGCGGCTGAATAGAGAGTGAAGTCAGCAGAACAATCAGTATTCTTCTCCGGACACTGAACCAGCCGTTTATTACGTCTGCTCAGCGAACACCCCCCGTATTGGTTTCAGAGTCAGCAACTCAAGAAGTGGACTATACCTACCGTTATACAATACAGCGTATGCTCTCAAATGCCCGAACCCGTCGAATTCCTCAGGTTTGGCGGGTTGCGATTCTCGGAACGATAGCTGCACTACCCGCCACTGCCGTAATAAACTGGCTTCCGAATTCCGAGGCAACTGTCGGTGGCGGGGCAATGATAGTTGGGCCAATAATCGCAGGAGCCGTCGCAGCTAACGGCTCGGTAGAGCCGAGTGCTGCTGGACTCCGTGCTGGGTTTCTGGGCGGAATGATTGCAGTATCTGTATTTATTCTCACAGAAGGCACGACGGTAACGTGGTCTCTCAACACGATCATATTCTTCCTCATTGCAGTCGTGATGCTTCTGTGTATCTCGCCGGTGTTCGGCCTAATATCCGGTCGAATCGGTGGCCGGGTAGCAAACACTATCGCTGGTTTCAGGGTCGATCAAGCGTCATGACCAAGCGATTTTCAGACCGCGGCGTAGAGGGCATGTTCGAGCGCTTCGTCACCTCGCTTTTCTGTAGGAGATTGTTGATACTGTTCAGCAGGAGCTGTGGAGTCGATGAGGACGAGCGCACCGCGTCAGCGGTGCCCGACACGAATGATTCCACTGGAAGTGTTTGGGTCGGAATCGGTCGCAGCGGAACTGCTCCAACAGGTTCGCCGGCGTGACGGTGGCTCTCGCCGCATCGAGGCGTCTCAAAAAACGAGGTGACGCAGTATCTCCGAGCGTTTCAGCTCCGACGAGACCTCTTGTGTAAACCGGGGCGAGACGCTCTCAAACACGCTGTTCGAGCCACTCTCTGAAATCAAACTTCAGCGCGCGTTGGACGGTCGCACCGCTCCGTGGCGGAGTTCAGGCGTTAGCTTTACTCTTGCCCGTGCCGTCCCCGGAAATCAGCGGCAGCCCGACGGCGATCTCGTCGTACCAGACGAGAAGGCGCGTCGGCTTGCCGGGACCGTCGCCTTGGAACTTAATGAGAGCCAGGGATTCGAGTTCTTCGAGGTTTCGGTGGACTTGGCGAACTTCGCGGTCAACGAGCCGGGCAGTCTCGCGGATGCTCTCGGGGTGCTCGGTGGCGAGGATGCCCAGCAATTCGAGGTTTTTCGGGCACGTCACCCGAAAATTGTTGACGTCGCGGTAGACGCGCTTGAGGTACGGTGTTGGGTCCTCGCCACGGTCGAGGGTCGCCAACGTCTCTTCGACGCGCTCGGTATTCAGCACGGTCTCACTAACCGATCAGTAACTGTGCCCGCAGGTATAACACTGAATGTTCCCAAACGTTTCAATCATCTTGACTCTCTTCGTAGGCATTAAGAACCTCACGATAGCGATTCCGAATAGTGACATTGCTGACTTCAGCAACCTCGGACACGTCGTCTTGAGTAATCTTTTCACCACAAAGTTTTCCCGCCGCATAGACGGCACTAGCAGCAATACTCACTGGGTGTTTTCCGCTGTGGACGCCGTGAGCTGTGGCTGCTTCGATCAATTGGCGGGCTTGTCGTGTCATTTCCTCGCTGCAGTCCAGTTTGGAGACGATACGGCCGACGTATTCTATTGGATCCGTCGGCGGGATCTGTACGTCTAGTTCTCGAACGACGTATCTGTAGGTGCGCTTGATCTCCAGCGAGTCAACGCGGCTGACGACAGCGATTTCGTCGATCGTCCGCGCAACCCCATCAAGCCGTGTAGCGGCATACAAAACCGCGGTTGCAACCCCCTCAATTGAACGCCCTGGTAAGAGATCTTCCTGCAACGCACGTCGGTACATCACGCTCGCAGTCTCGCGTGTTGTCTTGTGTATCCCTAGTGCGGAGGCCATCCGATCTATCTCGCCGAGTGCCTGCTTAAGATTGCGTTCCTTTGAATCTCGTGTACGGAAGCGTTCGTTCCACGTCCGTAATCGCTGGAGTCGCTGCCGCTTTCGTGGCGAGACCGGGTTTCCGTATGTGTCTTTATTTTGCCAACCAATATCAGTACTTCACGAAGCCGGTTAGTTGAGACGTCTGCTTGCGGAAGGTGTGCTTAGAACCCAGCAAGCAGACAGTAGACTCCATGAGGACCAGATTCTTAACTTCCTCGTCAACACCCTTGACGAGGAAGTTTCGATCACTCTCGGTGAGAACGCTCAGATAACGTCGGAAGAGATCTGTGAGGTCCTCGTCGGCGCGTGCGCCGACGGGACCTCAATCTCGACACTTTGTGAGAATAGTGCTAACTCCCCTCGTGCCAACGCCGTCCTCTATCATCTTCGGACGAAGTTCGAGCTGGAACAGCTCGAACGAGTCGGAAACACACTCCTCCAGCGAGATATTCTCGATGCCCTTCCCAAGCAGGTGGAGGTCGTCGCTGACCTCCACCTGCGTCCCTACTACGGTGACGAAGACGGCACGAGGGCCTCTACCACTCGGAAGCCAAGCGTGGAACAACCGCATTCCACGCGTACGCGACGCTGTACGCACGCGTGAAGAACAAACGCTACACGCTGGCGGTGCGCCGTCTTGTCGACGGCGACACCGCCAGCAGCGTCCTCGCCGAGTTTCTCGGTATCCTTGACGGCCTTGACTCGGCGTCAAGGCCCGTCTACCTCGATCGAGAATTCTACGACAGCAAGTGTCTCACGCTGCTGCAGGCGCACAACCACGCGTACGTCATCCCGATTATCCGGTGGGGTCAGTCGATCAAGCAAGAACTCTCCGAGGGCTGGAGTCGCGTGATTCACCACGACATGACGGCGAAACTCGACGGTCACAGCTGGACCGTCGAGTTTCCCGTCTACATCGACTGTACCTACCAGAACGGACGATACGACGAACATGGCGTGGCGCGTCACGGCTACGCGCTGACGCGCCGTTCATCAATTCTCCTCGCGACGCTCGATACCACTACGCGAAACGCTTCGGTATCGAGGCCAGCTACCGACTCTCCGAGCAAACGATTGCGACGACTACGACACAGGATCCGGCGGTACGGCTGCTGTACGTCGTAGTGAGTTTGCTGTTACAGAACGTGTGGCGGTATCTGCACTGGGAGTATGTGGCGACGCCCCGCCGAGGCGGGCGTCGCCTCTGGGAGTGGTCGTATAAGGAGTTCACCAACATGATCCGACGGGCAGCGTGGACGGCCCTCGCGACGCGTCGGGCCGTCCCCGCAAACCGACCGCCGGACGACCGGTTCGTCCGGTAACGACCGATCGAGTACGCCCCTGCGGTGAGTGGCAAGGCTGTCGCGTCGGCGGCGGATCGCCGCCGACAGCGACGATCTTCTCTTGATCTTCCGGTGACCCCCTCGTCAAGATCGATAGTGGAGTCGATTCGACACGGAACTTAAGCTTCAGAGGTGGTTAGCCGAGGAAGTTTCGTGAAGTACTGAATATTTGTCGAGAGCCCCTTATCATGCATCAACTGTGTCGTAGGGGCGCCAACGCGAGATTTCGATGCCTTTTCAGCGGCGTCGAAAGCACGCCATTCTGGGCCACGGTCGATTCGTTGCTCATCAAGAACCAATCCACAGGCAGTACACACCTTCTCAGCCGTGTCACTTTCTGCTAGTACTTCCTCGCCACACTCGGGGCATCTCTGTTCCTGTGGTTGCTCTGTTTTTGACTCTGCGACTGGAACAGTCTTCTTGTGAGTCTGGTTGTCCATACCCTACGCTTTCTCCTCATCAACAGTAAACTTTTGTGACCGCTAATAGCTCCTATGGACTATGTAAGAAACCTATTTTGGTTACAAAGTATAGTTTGAGTGCCCTAGCTTTATTTTCTTATACTACAAAGATAAATTGATGAGTTCCGATCAAGAGCACCTCCGCGAGACCGATACTGAAGAGCGATTCGACTTCAAGAAAGAGGAGACGGCCGCCTTCAGGGCCGACCAGGGGCTGACAGAGAAGACGATACGGCTCATATCTGAAGATAAAAACGAGCCCGAATGGATGTTGAAGCGACGACTCCGCGCGCTGAACCTCTGGCAAGAGATGCCGATGCCAACTGACTGGCCAGGACAGCCAGACCTGTCAGAAGTCGACGTCAATGAGATCGTGCCGTACATCCGCCCCGATGTCGACGTCCGCGCCGGCGTCGACGACTGGGAAGAGTTGCCCGAGGATATCAAGGATACATTCGACAAGCTTGGTATTCCAGAAGCGGAGAAGAATGCGCTCTCCGGCGTCGGTGCCCAGTACGAGTCCGAGGTTGTCTATCAGAATATGCAGGAGCGCTGGGAGGAGAAGGGTGTCATCTTCTGCAACATGGACGAGGCTGTCCAGGAACACGAAGACCTCGTCCGTGAGTACTTCATGACGAAGTGCGTGCCGCCGAGCGACAACAAGTTCGCGGCGCTGCACGGTGCCATCTGGTCAGGTGGCTCGTTCGTCTATGTGCCCGAAGGTGTGACTGTCGAGATGCCCGTCCAAGCGTATTTCCGGATGAACTCTGAGGGGATGGGTCAGTTCGAACATACGCTCATCATCGCGGAACCAAACTCCGAGGTCCACTATATTGAGGGATGTTCAGCACCAAAGTACTCGGCGTTTAATCTGCACTCAGGCGGTGTTGAAGTGATCGTGAAGGAGAACGCTCACGTCCAGTACTCGACGGTGCAAAACTGGTCGAAGAACACCTACAATCTCAACACGAAACGCGCTATCGCCGAGAGAGATGCGACGATGGAGTGGATCTCAGGGTCGATGGGATCGAAGGCGACGATGCTCTATCCATCGACGATTCTGAAGGGATCGGGGGCGACTGACAACCACATCACCATCGCGTTCGCTGGTGAGGGCCAGAACATCGACACCGGCGCGAAGGTCTATCACAACGCGCCGAACACGAAATCGACCATCGAGTCGAAGTCGGTCTCGAAGGACGGCGGTCGCACCAACTACCGTGGGCTCGTCCACATTGCTGACGGCGCGGAGGACTCCTCTACGTCGGTTGAATGTGACGCGCTGATGTTCGACAACGAATCCACCTCCGACACGATGCCGTACATGGAGATCAACGAGTCCACGGTGGACGTCGCGCACGAGGCAACCGTCGGGAAGATCGGCGATGAAGACGTCTTCTACCTCCAATCCCGTGGACTGGACGACGACGACGCCAAGCAGATGATCGTCTCGGGCTTTATTGAGCCGATCACCGAAGAGTTGCCCATCGAGTACGCGGTCGAACTCAACCGACTCGTCGAACTCGAGATGGAGGGCTCGCTCGGATAGTAGTTCGTCTGGACTACTCCAATCTTATCGAGGGAATCTAATGGCGATCGATCCAAAATTCGAGGAGAACCGCGATGCCGCCGGGCGGCACGAGGAACATCGAGTCTGGGGTCCAGTCGACGAACCGGATCAACTAGGAATCCACGGGACACATGTGGGTGTCGACTTCGATATCTGCATCGCCGATGGGGCCTGTCTCGAGGATTGTCCCGTCGACGTGTTCGAGTGGACAGATACACCGGACCACCCCGAGAGCGACATCAAAGCCGACCCGATCAACGAGACACAATGTATCGATTGTATGCTTTGTGTCGATGTGTGTCCCGTCGACGCCATCGACGTTGATCCCGGACGAGCGGGGCGACTGTGAGGGGTGATTGAGAAACCGCTAATGACCCTAACACTCCAGTGTTATCGGTGCGGGGCAGAGTATACTTATCTCGGCGAGAGGCCACATCCCGCTCAGTGCACGGCGTGTGGGTCGTCGTGCGTCCCGCCGGCTGGCTCTCTCACCGTCGTGAACAGCGTTCACTGGGAGAGTGCAAACGGACTCGCAAAAGTCTGGGTCCACAGCGTCGATGAACGTGACCGACCGTTCGAATTCGAAGTCGCTGCACACGGTCGCCGTGGCAAGCTAGTTGCGATCAAAGTTGACGGCGTGTCGATTAACCCACAGATTGACGAGACACTGGAAACGCTCCCACCGGCAGTGAGGGCCGAGATCGAGATCCGGGGAATAACAGATATCGAGATTGCGACAATCAAGAACTCGAAAGTGTGATACCAAGCCAGATTACGCAACGACCGACACCAGCGAATATCGCTCCGAAGAGCATAGCAGCCCTGCGTACGGTCGGAGGAGGACAGTAAGGCGATGAGCACCGACATCAGATTCACCGACTTCAAATCCGACAAGCAACCAACGTGGTGTCCCGGCTGCGGTGACTTCGGCACGATGAACGGGATGATGAAAGCGTTGGCGAACACCGGGAACGACCCGGACAATACGTTCGTCGTCGCCGGTATCGGCTGTTCGGGGAAGATCGGCACCTACATGCACAGCTACGCGCTCCACGGCGTCCACGGCCGCGCCCTCCCCGTGGGCATCGGGGCGAAGCTGGCGAATCCGAACCTCGAAGTGATGGTCGCTGGCGGCGACGGAGATGGCTACTCGATCGGCGCTGGCCATTTCGTACACGCCGTCCGCCGCAACGTCGACATGACCTATATCGTGATGGATAACCGCATCTACGGCCTCACGAAGGGGCAACCATCGCCAACATCGCGTGAGGACTTCGAGACCTCGACGACGCCCGAGGGTCCGAAACAACCGCCGGTCAACCCGCTGGCACTCGCGCTGGCTGCCGGCGGGACGTTCATTGCGCAGTCGTTCAGTTCAGACAGCCAGCGCCACACCGAGATCGTACAAAAAGCCGTCGAACACGACGGGTTCGGCTTCGTCAACGTCTACAGCCCCTGCGTGACGTTCAACGACGTCGACACCTACGACTACTTCCGAGACACGATTGTCGATCTCTCCGAGACAAACCACGATCCGACAGCTTACGACGACGCTACGGACGCGATTATCGACGGCAATAAAGAGTACCAAGGTGTGATCTATCAGGACGAGCACTCGATTGCCTACGAAGAGCGTGAAGGCCTCTCAGAGAATATGGCTGTCATACCCGACGGGGCTCCGGACAACGCAATGGATCTCGTTCGGGAGTTCTACTGATACACATGCCTGACTGCGCTACCTGTGGCGGGCATATTTCGGCTCAGTTCGCACGAGTGTTCGGCGACAAGGACGGCGTCGTTCTTGCGTGCCCGTCCTGTTCGCCCAATGCTGGTATTGGAAAAGAAATACGACAGCGAACAGATAATAGATAATCATTCTCTCAATCAGGTCCAACTCAATCGGATTGTCACGCCCGTGGACGGGCTGAGTCGTGCAAATTATTGGAATGTACCTTCGTTTATTGATTGAGTATAGGTATCTGTAGTACTCTTCTTGTGTCATTGAAAATGTACTAGATTAGTTTCAAAAATAATATGGATGACATATGTTGACGCCATGTTTTTTTCAAACCGACGACTACGAGAGGTCATGAGTTTCGCACAGGCGTCCACGCTCGTTTCAGGATCCCGCAAGGCACCCGAGGACGCCGCTCACGGTGCGGGTCGCCGTGACCGAAACCATATTCTTGCTCCGTTGCTCACGCCCGAAGAGCCAGCAGTGGCCGACCAACTTCGCGTCGCTGCAGGTCTCGCACGGACAGCAGATGCGTCCCTTCATATTGTTAGTCCGAGTGTCGTCCCAGAGGAAATGTCCGTAGAACACCGACAGGACGTAACGACTGACGATGAACAGGAACTCATTAATTGGGGACTTAAGCAGGTATCAACACGGACTCCACGAATTGAGGAGCAAGTGCTTAATCCGCGTAGATTGAGCGACGGTATCCGGTATATTACCGGGGCGAACGATATCGATACTCTCGTTGTGCCCGGGGACTCAATGAAAGCGCGATTACGTCGGAGCCTCCCCGAGCGCCTCGCTCTTCGGTCTAATTGCGATATCGTCACCGTCAACGGTCATTACGGCTACGAACAGGTTCCGTCAATTCTACTTGCAGTTGCAGGTGGTCCGCACTCTGGTCTGGCAACAGATATCGCCCAGCACATCGCAATTGACTGCGACTCGTGGATTGACATTCTCCATGTCGTTGACGAGGACGCTTCGGAACACCAGCGACAGGAAGCGGAGTCTTACGTCAAAACTATCGCTCAGCGTATCAGTCGCCCCGAGTCGACCACGACATGGGTGCTGAAAGCTGAAAGTGTTGCTGACGTCATAATTGAGCAATCTGCGTACTATGGGCTCACGATTCTCGGCTCACCATCAAAGGGACGACTTCGGCGGTTCATTTCTGGGTCTACGAGTGAGACTATTCAGGACAATGCCAAGAGTGCCGTTCTCTCAGCGTGGAGCAATCGTTAGGTATTGATATCAGGTGAGAAGGGTCCCTGAAACTGTGACTGCTCGCTGCGTAATCGCCCATTTGATATTCGTCCGCTCCCTGTGCAGAGAGACCTGAGTGGAACATCTATGACGATACTCCAGCAGCGCTCGGTTTGGTTCAGAGTGCATTGGTTTTCGGTTAACACCGCGAGTAATGTTCAATGGCTGCGTGGGCGACTGAGTTCGATCGGTCTAGACTCTTTGCACACCACTCGAAATCCGAGAATTCGGCCCGTCAATCTTAATCGAACACGGATGGACCAGACATAGCCGACGAGTGCAGCCCGGTGCGAGCGGCTCAGAGAAGCAATGCGGTCGACAGATAAGAAAGATCTGAGCGTGGTCCGTCTCTAACTCTCTTGAGAGCCCTCGGCAGGCGCGTACATCACCGTGACCACGAACTCGTCCTCGAAGCCAGTGAACTGGTGATCCGTCCCAGGATCAAGATGTACGACATCGCCTCGCTCAACGTTGACCGACTCGTCTTCGGTCACAAGCGTTGCCTCGCCCGCATCAATGTGGTAGATTTCCTCTTCAGCGTGGGCATGCATCGGATCCTCGTCACCAGGCTCGAACCGCATCACCTGCAGACTGAACGACACCTCACGCATCGCCTCCGTTTCTGTCTCTTCGTCTTCAGCTAACTGATTCGCTACCTCAGAGATGCTGATGTGATCCACAAAAGATAGTACGGCGACTTGAAGTATATGTCCTTTGGCTACTGTAAAGAGCGTGGTGTTAAAATCAAGTGGGAGCCGTTGAATACCCTGTCCTTGGTGGTTCTTGGACTCTGGCTGCTATGCGATACCGTACAAGACTCACGCTGTGATTGCAGCAGTACCCAACCAGACCACCGGGCTACTGTCAGAAGCAGTATCGTGGACACGGAGGACGCATGCAGCAAGCCCGGAAACTGACTTCTACGAGTGCCGAGAATGATCGTCTCAGACACGTTCGGTGGAGAGCACGCCTCTTCAAGTGGCCCTGGTCACCCCTCCCCGAGCGTCTGCTGGACCGCTATTTCGATCGACGTCTGCCCGATGGGGACAACCGACTGTAGGTCCCGCTCGGAATCCACAGTCACCGGATTCCACATGCTCTCGACAGCGGCCGCGCGATGGCGTACTGAACGTCCGTTGTGAGCCGGAGCCAGTATGAGGAGAATCTCGGGGGCATCACCGACACCGGCACGATCAGGATGCACTTGCCCTTCTGTTCGGGGGTCAGCTTTAGCAGGGACTCGTAGGACCCCACAATCGGGGCGCCGATATCGTAGACACCACCCGGGTCTCTTCAACGCCGAGGACGACGACCGTATCGAGATGTTTTAACAATCCGAGAGTAACCCTCATATATATGGATAAGTGGCAGCGCCGCACCGTCTACTATTCGTTTATTTTGTTCGGCTCAATGCTTGTGTTTGCGATCCTCTATCAGAACGGGATGCGTGTCTACGAGGGAGAACCACGAACGTTCCTCCACTCTTTACAGGTCGTCGTCGAGACGTTCACGACGACGGGGTTCGGTTCGGATTCGCCCTGGACCAGTCCGGAAATGCAGGTGCTTGTGATCCTCATGGACCTCGTCGGGACGCTACTCATCTTCATGGCGCTGCCAGTACTCGCGTTTCCACTGCTTGAGGACATCCTCTCGACGACCGTTCCGACATCGATCGAAAACGGAATGCAGGATCACGTCGTCATCTGTTCGTACACCGCACGTGCTGGGGCCCTCATTGACGAGCTTGACTCGTGGGATGTGGACCACGTGATCATCGAACCGGATCGTGAGCGCGCGAAAGAACTGTACGAGGATGGCCACCGGATTATTCACGCAGACCCGACGTCGCTTGGAGGACTCAAAGGGGCAAAAATCTCTTCTGCTCGAGCACTCGTTGCGGACGTCTCTGACCAAGTCGACGCAAGTATCGTCTTAGCTGCACAGGAAGTCACCGAGGCATTCGTCTTTAGTTAGACCTCACACCTCGGTTGCGTAGCGGTAGCGAGCGTCTCTTGGAGTATCGTTCGTTGCTGGTGGATCTTCTGGGCATCCTCGATCAGCCGCTCCAGCAACGGCGGTGGCGAGTAGCCGAGATACTCACCAAGTTCGTGGAGGATAAGCTGGGCGTGCGACCGGAAGGTCGCCGCCCAGCGTTCCGGTGGAAACACGATCTCGTCGTCAGCCTGCTCGGTAACCAGATCCAACAGCTCACGGCTCACCAGCAGTGACAGCAACGCCGCATACAGCAGAATTTTCACTACATCCGGGTCGCTTGTGTCGAACTCGTCCAACTCGTACTGCGTCTTCAGTTCACGAAACAGGGTTTCTACTTCCCAACGACACCGATACAACGTTGCTAGATCCTCTGGGAAGAACTCATCTCGCGGCAGATTCGTGATGTACAGATGGTAGTCGTCGGCGTCCTCATCGCGGACGCCGACGACGCGGAATTGCTTCGTATCCAGCGAGCGCGTTCCCTCGTACTGGCCTCGCTTGAACTCCGCTTCGACCTCTACGTCGATATACTTCCGCGAGAGATCATCGACTACATCGTGGATCTGCTTGCCCTCCAAGGGAATGGCGCGCCCGCGCCATTCCCGTAATTCCTCCGTTATCACCGGGTTCGCGCTCTTCTTCAGCCGACTCACGAAGTAGCCGTCATTCTCGTCGATCAACGCGAACCGGCGGTACTTGAAGTACGCCAGATCAAGCAACACCAGCCGTCCTTGTAGCCACGAACCTGTCTTGAACAGCGTGCTGTCGTGCGTTTTCTCGTCTGTCACGTCGATCCGTTCAATCGTCTCATCGGTGGCGTTGTGGAGCAGGTGGAGCTTCGCTCCAGCCTGCTCCTCGTGACGGGCTTGGAACTCATCAGAGAGAAACTCGTGCAACCGCAACACCGTTCCATCAGCGATCATCACGTCCCTGAATCGGTCGATATCAGCGTCAACAGCGTCGGGAACAGCGACCTCGTCGAGGCCGTGCTCGACGAGGTCGCGCAGATACTCCGCAAACGTCGGCGTCAACCGCTGATGGAATCCGCCGGGAGAGAGCGGTTCATCGGCGGTAGCGTTGTAGCTGCGACGGAATCCAGCGAGTGTTCGGCTCTCGCCTGCGGCGAAGCCGAACACGAACGACCACACGAGGGCGGGCATCTGTGTTTTCCTGTTGCGTTCGACCACGCCGAGTTCCTCGGCGTGCTCTTCGAGGAACTCAGATGGAAAAAGCGTAGTGAGTCGACGCATAATTCGAGGTGAGGACGGAGAGTTGTGCACAGACTTCTCCTCCTCACTCCTTCCGAAAAGTAGCCTCGATAAGCCGCTACTGTCACGCGGTTCGTCTCCTAACTAAAGACGGATGGTCACCGAGGATACCCCCATTATAAGCATTGTCGAGGAACCCGACCGAACCAGTTATCACCGGCTCGCTGGCGCTGATCACGTTCTTTCCCCCCGACCGCTGCTTGGCGAGAGCCTGGCCTCAAAAGTCACGACGTCGGTGACGGCTGATTTGGGTGAGGCTGTGGAAATCGGGGACGATTTCGACGTCGCAGAACTCCCGATTCACAGGGGGAGTCGCCTTGCCGGTACGACGCTCGCTGAGAGTGGCATCCGCGAACAATCGGGGGTCAACGTCATTGGGGCGTGGTTCCGGGGCGAGTTCGAGACGCCGCCGTCCCCGGATGCGACACTCTCCGACGGCACAGTACTTCTTGTCACCGGTCACGAGGGTCAGCTCGAGGAGCTCAAACAACTCACGCTCTCGAAAGTCAGACCGTTTTCCCGTGGTAAAACAATCGTCATCGGCTACGGAGAGGTTGGTAGCAGGATCTCAGCCGCTCTGGATGAAGCAGGCCTCTCGCACACTGTTATCGACCGGACGGAGATGGACGAGGTAGATGTCGTCGGTGACGCGACTGAGCCGGAGACGTTACGCGAAGCAGGCATCGACGACGCTCGAACGGCCATCCTCGCGATGCCCGACGACACAACCACCGAGTTCGCGACGCTCGTGATCCGAGACATGAGTCCACAGACGGAAGTCATCGCCCGCGTCGAAGAATCCGAAAGCGTCCAGAAGATGTACCGGGCTGGGGCGGACTACGTACTCTCGCTGGCTACCGTCAGCGGGCGGATGATCGCGTCGACGATTCTCGAGGATGAAGACGTGCTGTCTCTGGATCAACAGGTTGAGGTCATCCGGACGATTGCGCCAGTACTGGTCGGACAAACCATCGGCGACGCGGACGTTCGAGCGAAGACAGGCTGCACAGTCGTTGGTGTCGAACGCAACGGCGCTGTTATTACGGACGTAGGCCCGACCTTCAGGGTTGAGGCGGGTGACGAACTCATTATTGCAGGGACCGACGATGGCATCCGACGATTCACCGAGCAGATGACCTGAATAGAGTGGTCGTCTCGGAGGAGGAGTGCCTCCTCGTGATTGGTCTTCGTAGAGAGCAGGACAGTGATGAGTTGGGTACCATGGTTCGGGAGTTGAGGCGCTCCCAGAATGGGCATCGGGCGACCTTTCTCCGAGAGTGCGTCACTTGCCCAGATGATGTCGCCACGTTCCAGGTCCTCAAACGCGGTCACTGTACGTCTTCCATCTCGTCTGTCTGGAGCGCTTCAAGAGTCTCTTCGCCGTACTGCTCGTCTGCAGTCTGGTAGTGCTGATGAAGCTGATAGGCAGAGTGGAGCCGTCCCTCATCGTCAGTAATCGCCCAGTACGGGCGCTTGTGCCGCACGAGACCTCGTTGAACGAACTGTACTTCGAGCGGGCTGACCGACAATGTGAGTGGTGTGAGGTAGACGTGGATTCTCCCGACACACACCACATCAAACCGCGAGAAGAAGGAGGGCCGAACAAGGCCGAGAACCTATCGTTCTTTGCCCGAACTGCCACCGTAAGGCCGATCGAGGAATGATTTCACGGTCGAAGCTTCAGCACAAGGTATCGGAGCAGATGAAGGCTCAGGGAGTGAGATAGCAATTTCTGATAAAAATACTACTTATAATAGTAGTAGTGAGTTTGTAGGTTTATGTCGTCTGCGTTCGGTTCAGCGAGGATGTCACTCACGGCATTCGCTAGTAATCGAGGGGGAGCGCAATATGACTCCTCCAAGTCCACCGGATTTGTTGCGGATGCGCTCCCCAAATCAACCATCGTCTTCTATCCGCATAACAGATTATGCGAGAGGATAGACGCCTGTTCTTGAGGGGGTGTCCCGGTTTAGTCGTCATGAGAGGTCTCGAACGAATTGTCAGCGAGCGTGTGGTTTGTAGAAATCCAAACTACGATGCACTGGGAACTCAACCCCAAAAAAATGTGTATTGCAACATACGGTTTATTCGTGTCGCGTATTATCTCGCCCGGAATAGCATGGGTTTAGCAGACTCTCCCGGTCAGCCGAACCCACAAACTGATAAGAAATTCAACTGAAATGCTGAGTACCCCGAATGTGCTACTCTTAGAATCGGCATACTGCAGCTCGATTGGGCTTCTAGCCGATTTCTGCAGCTTTCCAGTTGCGAACGGTCGAAGCTTGCAGAGAGCACTATCATGAGTCGATCAGATGCCGAACAGGAGGGAGAAACCAGTGCTGAGCGAGTTCCATCATTCGATGGTGTGATGGACCTCGTGTTCGCTCGAGGACTTCACGGACCTGTACTGAGACGAGATCGCTCCTTGCCTCGAAACGGAGGATATCGATCCAACAAGCGAGAAACCTACGCATCAGTGGTTTCGGGATCACGATGCACGGTCATTCCTCGCAGCTCTCCGTCGCCATCACGGCCGTTCGTTCGGAGAGTTCTGGAACGAGGACCTCGAACTTGGTGACGATGAAGAGGGCTACTCATGGGCAACAACGGACGATGCGACAATCGACGCCTTCGAATATTTCCTCAACCGACGAAAATCACGATACAGCCTTGCGAAATCGTCCGTCGACGCGCTCCGAACGCGGCTGAATCTCTACGTTCGTGCCTACCGAGAGGCGAACGGTACAGACGACCTCCTCACACCGATTCAACGAGACCAAGACAATCCAGCCTACGAAGCCGTTGATGCAGTCTATGCAGCATTCGACTGGTTGAACGAGGGAACCGAACACGAATACAATGCTCAGACTCTCCAGCGGGTACGACGCATCGTCGACGCGTGGTATCAGCATCTGGTCGGTCGGCGGGTTGCCTCGATGAACCCTGCAAGCGGCCTCTACGGCGAATTCAGGTGGGAAGTGGAAGATTCACCGACGCCGTCCCTGTCTGCGACTCATATTCGGAAGCTGATGCAGGCAGCGGGGACGACGCTAGAACAGCTGCTCGTAGTGGCGTTAGCTGGCTGGGGACTTCGAGCGAGTGAGGTCGCAGCCCTCCACGTCTCGCAGTTCCACCGTGACGTTCCCGAAGTCCATGTCCCCTTCGTCACGTTCGAGAGCTGCAAGAACGGCCCTGGGGAGGTATCTCTCCGGTACGGAATGGACGTGCTCAACGCCCGAATCGACGAGCTAGCGGAAGATGAGACGTGGACTGGATACCTGTTCCCCTCTTCACAGGGTAAAACGCTGTACGTGACCCGAGATACGATCCGTAACTGGTTCCAGAGTCTCGCGTCGAAGGCAGGTCTACCCGAGCGAATCGGGGGCGAGCGGTCGAGTCCGCAACTCTGTCGGCGCTTCTGGTACGGTACCTATACCGCAGTCCTCGAAGTGGTCGACGAAATCGCGGCAGAGCAGGGCAGTAGCGATCCTCGGGTGGTGATGCAAAATTACCTCTCTGAATCGCGTTCTCGTCGAGTCCGACGCGACTTCATGCGAGAACAGCTGGACGAAGCCTTCGGAGAGAGATCGTAGCACCAACCGCCGTCTTTCCTTGGTAGCGACTTGAATCATTGAATCAGTGAGTCATAGATTCCATGAATAAATGAGTGCTGGAAATAAAGAGTCCAAGATTGCGTGATTCATGGAACCATTGGCAACGCGAAGACGAGGGAACACTGAGTCTCTGAATCTATGAATCTATGAATCTATGAATCTATGAATCCATGAGTCGCTGAATAAGTGAGTGATTGAAGCATTGAAATGGGGACCCAGGAACGTGCACTACGGTCAATGAATCACTGAATCAAGGATCCAGTGAAATAGTGGTTTGTAGATTCAATGAATCCATGATTCAAGGAGTCAAAGACAGAATTTAGAAGTATGGAAATGTAGGT